>CAURWS010000417.1:0-4448 GCA_963528485.1 uncultured Pseudomonas sp.
TGTCTTTTCAAGTAACTCGCCGCAGGCGAAACGCTTCTGCCGTTAGGCAGAACCCTCTCAGCATCACCCCAAATCACGGCTATTCACACCACCCCCAAGCCAAAAAAAAGCGGCCATCAAAAGATGACCGCCTTTCGCATTACAGGGCTACTTCAAAGCCCGCCAGACTCAATCACTCCGGCAGTTTGTACGCAATGATGTAATCCCCCATCCGGGTCCCCAGCGACCCATGACCACCGGCCACGATCAGCACATACTGCTTGCCGTCCTTACCGGTATACGTCATCGGCGTCGCCTGACCACCCGCTGGCAGACGCCCGGCGAACAGCTCTTTACCGGTCTTCACGTCATACGCACGCAGATACTGATCCAGCGTACCCGCCAGGAAACCAACACCACCGGCGGTCACCATCGACCCCCCCATGCTCGGCACGCCCACCGGCAGACCGATCGGCACAGGCGTGTTGTCGCGGCTGGTGCCGTTCTTGTGCTTCCACACCACCTGATTGGTGGTCAGATCCACAGCGGCCACGTTACCCCACGAAGGTGCCTGGCACGGCATGCCGAGCTGCGACATCAGCGGATGCATGATCACAGCATATGGCGCGCCGGTGTTTGGCTGCACGCCGCTGGTTTCGCTTTCACGCTTGCTGCCCGCTTCCACCTTGGCGCGAGGCACCAGCTTGGAGACGAAGGCCATGTAGTTGGGGCTGGTGAACATCAGCTGACGCACCGGGTCGACCGACACGGCGCCCCAGTTGAACACTCCGACGTTGCCCGGGTAGATGATGCTGCCCTGCTCGGAAGGAGGCGTGTACTGACCTTCGTAACGCAGTTCCTTGAACTGGATGCGGCACAGCATCTGGTCGAACGCGGTGGCGCCCCACATGGATTTTTCGGTCAGCTCAGGCGGCAGCATGTTCAGTCGCGAACGGGCCTGGGTTGGCGACGTGTGGTCGCCCTGCGCAGCACCGGTCGGCGCCGGGACTTCGTCGATCGGCACGATCGGGGTGCCGTCGCGGCGGTCCAGCACGTACAGGCTGCCTTGCTTGGTCGGCTGAATCACGGCCGGCTTCACGCCGTCCTTGGTTTTCAGGTTGATCAGCGTTGGCTGGCTCGGTACGTCCATGTCCCACAGGTCGTGGTGAGTGAACTGGTAGTTCCAGCGCACCTTGCCGGTGTTGACGTCCAGCGCGACCAGGCCGGCGCTGAACTTCTCGGCGCCAGGGGTACGGTCAGCACCGTATTGGTCAGGCATCTGGTTGCCCAAAGGCAGGTATACCAGGCCCAGTTTCTCGTCGACGCTGGCCAGCGACCACATGTTCGGCGCGTTGCGCGAGTAGAACTGATCGGCTGCGATCGGCGCGGTGGCGTCCGGGTTGTTCGGGTCCCAGTTCCACACCAGCTTGCCGTCGTGCACGTCGTAGGCGCGGATCACGCCCGATGGCTCGTTGGTCGACTCGTTGTCGGTCACGTGGCCGCCGATGATGATCAGGTTGCGCGTAATCGCCGCAGGCGAGGTGGAGTAGTAGCCACCTGCCGTGAACGGACCGATGTTGGCGCGCAGATCGATTGCACCCTTGTTGGCGAAGTCTTCGCAGACCTTGCCGGTGTCGGCGTTCAGCGCGATCAGGCGGGCGTCGGCTGTCGGCAAGTACAGACGGCGAGGGCAGGCTGCGGCGATGGCTTTGCCCGCGTCGGACAGTTCGGCCGCAGGTGCGCCGACGTCGGATTTGGCGTAGGCCGCTTCGTCGTAGTACGAGACGCCACGGCAGGTCATGTGCGCCCAGCCGGTGAAGTTCTTCGCGCCTTCCTTGGAGATCTGCGGATCGTACGACCAGATGGTTTTCCCGGTATCCGGGTCCAGCGCGAGTACCTTGCTGTGCGGGGTGCAGGCATAGATCATGCCGTTGACCTTCAGCGGGGTGTTCTCGTTGGTCAGCTCGACCGGGTCTTCAGCGGTCGGCAGATCGCCGGTGCGGATGCGCCAGGCTTCCTTCAGCGTGCTGACGTTTTCCGGGGTGATCTGCTTGAGCGGCGAATAGCGATTGCCGTGCTCTGAACGACCATAAGCCTGCCAGTCGCCATCAGGCATCGGCTGCGGATCGTACGCCACACCGGCGTCGTCGCGGTCCAGCTTGCCTTTGATTTCACCGGGGCTGGTGAACTGGCTGGCAATGGCGGTGAGGCCGGCCAGTACCACGGCGATGCTCAGGGCCACGGTCGGCAGGCCGCCAGGCTGGCCACGCAGCACGGGACGGCGGAACCACGGCAGCAGCATGACGATGCCGAGCACGAACCACAGCGACAGACGTGGCACCAGCTGCCACCAGTCCAGGCCCACTTCCCACAGCGCCCAGACCGTACTCGCGAACAGCACCAGGGCAAACAGACCCAGTGCCGAACGACGGCCCATGATCAGCAGGATGCCGGTGATGACGAAGCCGATGCCGGTCAGCAGGTAGTACAGCGACCCGCCCAGTGTCAGCAGCTTGATACCCCCGGCCAGCAAGGCCAGGCCCATGATCAGAATCACCAGTCCGAGCAAGCTCGGTAGCCGGCGACCCTTACTGAAAGCACCGTCAGTGCTCATAGTGTCGTACTCCGTAACGATTAAGTGATTGACGCTTTGTTCTTTTCGCTTTGTCGACTCGAACCGTTTGAATCCGTCTCAATGACGCTAGTTCCTGAAAGCGGATTCAGAAAGGTGAAATAAGCCGATCAGAACGAGGATTGAATCTTCAGACCGGCCACCAGCGCGTCATCCACCTGATTCACACCGCCGGGATGGCGAATGAATTGCAGGTTGGGACGCACGGTCAGCCAGTTGGCGACATGCACGCCGTAATACAGCTCGGCGTTGTATTCGGTGTCCTGCACCGGCAGGAAGGCCGGGTCGTTGTAGTCGCTGACGTTATCGGCCTGATTGCGCAGGTTGATGTTCTTGCGATACGCCGGGTTGACGTGGATACGCCCGACCGCGAGACCAACGTCGTCCTTCGGACGCGCGTCGAACGGGCCGGTGTAGGTCGCGCCCACGGCCACGTAGTTGTCGATCATGTTGGTTTTCTTGTCGTGCAGCGTGCCGTTGGCGAACAGGCTCAGGCCGCGGCTGTTGTCGCTGGCCTGGCTCGTCACTTGCTGGCGCAGGGTCAGCCACATGCCGTGTTTGCTCGACGAGGCGGCGTAGTCTTCGCCGCTCAGCGCTGCGTAACCGCCATTGCTGTCCTTGACGACGTCGCTGCTGTCGGCGGTGCTGTAGTAGTAGCCCACGCGGTATTCGCCCGGCAGGTCATTGACCTTCGGCGACCAGACCAGCTCGACCGGCAATACGGCGCCCTTGGTGCCGCTGCCACTGAGCTTGAAGGCGTTGTCGTTTTCCAGGTTCGACGGGTTCTGTTCGAACGCCCCGACCTGCACGAACAGCTCGGGGTTGAGCTGGTATTTGACGCGCATGGCCCACTGGCTGATCGGCCAGTTGTACCAGATGCCGCCGCCCCAGTTACCGACCTGCGAGCCGCAGAACGACAGGTTCTGGAAATCGCACGGGAAGGTGTTGAAGTCTTCGCCTTCGTTGAAGCGGCCAACTTTGATGCTCAGCTCCTGATCGAGGAATTTCTGCTGATACCACAGGTCGGTCAGGCGGGTGACGTTGCCACGGCCCCAGACTTCCTGGGACGACGAAATGGTACCCACGCGCGGGTCGGACACCCGGTCGTTGCTGATGTTGTCGCCGTTGCGGTTGGTCAGCGTCACCTGAAACTCGGCATCGTGCCAGCCGAGGATCTTCTGCAGGTCCATGTGCGCGCCGAGGGCGAACTGGTCGGCGTAACGGGTCGCCTTGTCATGGTTGTAACCGCCATGCAGGTTCGAGCCGACTTCCACCACGGTGTCGAGCTTGAAGTCATACCCCTGCTGCGAAAGCTCGCTGCGCTTGCCTGCCCAATCCCCCAGCATCCACGGCGATTCACTGTCAAAGGCCGGCGTCGCCTGGGCGCACGTGGCCAGGCTGAGGGCGAGCAATCCCAGTACGTGGCGATGACGAAGCGGGTGAATACGGGGGCAGCGTTGCGATTGAAAAGGCATAGGGCATGGATTCTTTTTAGTGATCTGGGTACGGGGCAGGCGTGTGCTGCGTCGATAAGCCGCGTGGCAAAACTTGACAGATGGACAAGAAAAACGATTCAGCTTTCAGCGCGGCGCGATGATAGGGGGCTAATGAATTTTAAAAAAGACGATTTTGCGACATGAATAGTTACATGGAGCGCAACAGTGGTGAGGAAGTGGGGTAGCGCTATCCCTTAGCGTTTGTAAGGGAGGTGCAGATTGCTGGGTGTGATGCGGGGAAGGAAACCGTTACAGAGGGTGTACAGATGGGAGACAAGAGGTGACGCAAATCCGTGGGAGCCGGCTTGCTGGCGAATGCGTTGGGTCAGTCAACTCATCGG
>CAURWS010000418.1:0-4446 GCA_963528485.1 uncultured Pseudomonas sp.
AGGATTTCAATGACGTCTTACTGTACACCTTCGATTGCGCTGTACTCATGGAGTACACCGTCAATCTCGGCCTCGACTACTGCACAGCCGGGCATGGAGGACAACAGGATGCGGCGCAGCGCGTTGCCCAGGGTATGGCCGAAACCACGCTCGAGAGGCTCGAGAGTGATTTTGGCGCGGGTTGGACTGACAACCTGCACGTCGATGTGACGGGGTGTCAGAAACTCATTTACCGAAATCTGCATGGATGCACCTATTTTCTAGCCCTTACTTGGAGTAGAGCTCGACAATCAGGCTTTCGTTGATGTCGGCGGACAGATCACTGCGAGCTGGAACGCTTTTGAAAACGCCAGATTTCTTCTCAGTGTCTACTTCTACCCATTCTACGCGGCCACGTTGGGCACACAGATCGAGAGCCTGGACAATACGCAGTTGGTTCTTCGCTTTTTCGCGAATAGCAACAACGTCACCAGCGCGAACCTGGAAGGACGGAACGTTAACGGTTTTGCCGTTTACGCTAACCGACTTGTGCGATACCAGCTGACGCGATTCGGCACGAGTCGAACCGAAGCCCATGCGGTATACAACGTTGTCCAGACGGCATTCGAGCAGTTGCAGCAGGTTCTCACCAGTAGCGCCTTTCTTGCTGGCAGCTTGCTTGTAGTAACCGCTGAACTGACGCTCGAGAACGCCATAGATACGACGGACCTTCTGCTTTTCACGCAGTTGGGTGCCGTAGTCGGACTGGCGACCGCGGCGTTGGCCGTGGATACCAGGTGCTGCTTCAATGTTGCACTTCGATTCGATAGCGCGCACGCCGCTCTTCAGGAAGAGATCGGTGCCTTCGCGACGAGCGAGTTTGCATTTTGGACCAATGTAACGAGCCATTCTTTACAATCTCCTGGATTACACGCGGCGCTTCTTCGGCGGACGGCACCCGTTGTGCGGGATAGGCGTCACGTCGGTGATGCTGGCGATCTTGTAGCCACAGCCGTTCAAAGCACGGACAGCAGATTCACGACCTGGACCTGGACCCTTGACGTTGACGTCGAGGTTTTTCAGGCCGTATTCCAGCGCAGCTTGCCCAGCACGCTCAGCAGCTACTTGAGCAGCGAACGGGGTGGACTTACGGGAACCGCGGAAACCCGAACCACCGGAGGTAGCCCAGGAAAGAGCGTTACCTTGACGGTCGGTGATGGTCACGATGGTGTTGTTAAAAGATGCATGGATGTGGGCGATGCCATCAACCACTGTCTTTTTAACTTTTTTACGAGGACGAGCAGCAGGTTTTGCCATGATTTAATTCCTGTCGATTCGCTGGGGCGATTACTTGCGGATCGGCTTACGCGGACCTTTACGGGTACGCGCGTTAGTCTTGGTACGCTGACCGCGTACTGGAAGACCACGACGATGACGCAGACCGCGATAGCAACCGAGGTCCATCAAGCGCTTGATTTTCATGTTGATTTCGCGACGCAGGTCACCTTCAGTGGTGAACTTCGCGACTTCGCCACGCAGCTGTTCAATCTGCTCGTCGCTCAGATCTTTAATCTTTGCCGCCGGGTTTACCCCGGTGACAGCACAGATTTTCTGTGCAGTCGTGCGACCAACACCATAGATGTAGGTCAGCGAGATAACAGTATGCTTGTTATCTGGAATGTTAACGCCTGCAATACGGGCCATTCAGTGGGACTCCAATTGACAGCTACCTACGCCCCGGAAGCCAAGAAATAGGGCGCGAGATAATATCGCTGTAATAACAAATAATCAACCCAGCAGCGCACTAGCTGCTGGGCTTTTAGCACAGATCACACTCAGCCTTGGCGCTGCTTGTGACGTGGTTCCGCGCTGCAAATTACTCGAACAACACCTTCGCGGCGAATAATCTTGCAGTTACGGCACAGCTTTTTCACCGATGCACGAACTTTCATCACCAACTCCTCGAACCTTATGGGTGCTTCAGCGCAGCATGCCGCTGCCGTAGCCCTTCAGGTTGGCTTTCTTCATCAGGGATTCATACTGGTGCGAAACGAGGTGAGATTGCACTTGGGACATGAAGTCCATCACAACCACGACCACGATCAGCAACGAGGTCCCGCCAAGGTAGAACGGCACGTTTGCAGCCACCACCAGGAACTGGGGCAACAGGCACACGGCCATCATATAGAGAGCACCGAACATGGTCAGACGAGTCAGAACGCCATCGATATAGCGCGCCGACTGCTCACCAGGACGGATACCCGGAATAAAGGCACCGGACTTCTTCAGGTTTTCCGCTACGTCTTTCGGATTGAACATCAACGCCGTATAGAAGAAGCAGAAGAAAATAATCCCTGCACTAAACAGCAGAATATTCAACGGCTGACCAGGAGCGATCGACTGCGAGATGTCCTGCAGCCAGCCCATACCTTCAGACTGACCAAACCAGGCACCCAACGAAGCCGGAAACAGCAAAATGCTGCTCGCAAAAATGGCCGGGATTACACCAGCCATGTTCACTTTCAGCGGCAAGTGGCTGGTCTGCGCAGCGAAGACCTTGCGGCCCTGCTGACGCTTGGCGTAGTGAACAGCGATACGACGCTGACCACGCTCAATGAACACCACGAAACCGATAATCGCTACTGCCAGCAAACCGATGGCGACCAAAGCGAAAATGTTGATATCACCCTGACGCGCAGACTCGAAAGACTGCCCGATCGCTCTCGGAAGACCGGCGACGATACCCGAAAAAATCAACATCGAGATACCGTTACCAACACCGCGCTCTGTGATCTGCTCGCCCAGCCACATCATGAACAGCGCACCAGCCACGAAGGTGGTGACCGCCACGAAGTGGAAGCCGATATCTGCAGAGAAAGCAACGCCCTGACCGGCCAGACCAATGGACATGCCAATAGCTTGAACCAGAGCCAGGACGACGGTGCCATAGCGGGTGTATTGGCTGATCTTGCGACGACCAGCCTCACCTTCCTTCTTCAACTGCTCCAGCTGTGGGCTGACAGCGGTCATGAGCTGCATGATGATCGATGCCGAAATGTACGGCATGATCCCCAGTGCGAAAATGCTCATGCGCTCCAGCGCACCACCGGAAAACATGTTGAACAAGCTAAGAATGGTCCCCTCATTCTGTCGAAACAGGTCCGCCAGCCGATCGGGGTTGATACCTGGAACTGGGATATGCGCGCCGATCCGGTAGACGATAATCGCCAGGAACAGAAAACGCAGACGAGCCCAGAGCTCGGACAACCCGCCACTTTTGCTGAGCGCTGAGAGAGCACCTTGCTTAGCCATTTATTCCTCGAACTTGCCGCCAGCTGCTTCGATAGCCGCACGCGCACCTTTGGTGGCTGCGATACCTTTAAGGGTGACTGCGCGAGTAACCTCACCGGACAGCATGATTTTCACGCGCTGTACGTTTTGGTTGATCACGTTGGCATCCTTCAGGGACTGCACAGTGACGACGCCTTCAACCTTTGCCAGCTCGGAGGTGCGAACTTCTGCACGATCCATAGCTTTCAAGGAGACGAAGCCGAACTTAGGCAGACGACGGTGCAACGGCTGTTGGCCGCCTTCGAAGCCCGGAGCGATGGTGCCGCCGGAACGGGAGGTTTGACCTTTGTGGCCGCGGCCACCAGTCTTACCCAAACCGCTACCGATACCACGGCCCGGACGATGCTTCTCGCGACGGGAACCCGGCGCAGGACTCAGATCATTGAGTTTCATCGATTAACCCTCGACGCGCAGCATGTAGTAAGCCTTGTTGATCATCCCACGGTTTTCCGGGGTATCAGCGACTTCTACAGTGTGACCGATGCGACGCAGACCCAGACCCTTAACGCACAATTTGTGGTTAGGGATGCGGCCGGTCATGCTTTTGATCAAAGTGACTTTTACGGTAGCCATGATCAGATGATCTCCTCAACGTTCAGGCCGCGCTTGGCAGCGATGGACTCAGGAGACTGCATGGACTTCAAACCCTTGAACGTTGCGTGAACAACGTTGACCGGGTTGGTCGAACCGTAGCACTTGGCCAGAACGTTCTGAACGCCAGCAACTTCCAGGACAGCACGCATGGCGCCGCCGGCGATGATGCCAGTACCTTCAGAAGCAGGCTGCATGTAAACCTTCGAAGCGCCGTGGGCGGACTTCATGGCGTACTGCAGAGTGGTGCCGTTCAGGTCAACCTGGATCATGTTGCGGCGGGCAGCTTCCATAGCCTTCTGGATTGCAGCAGGCACTTCACGGGATTTGCCACGGCCGAAGCCAACACGCCCTTTACCATCACCTACCACGGTCAACGCGGTGAAAGTGAAGATACGGCCGCCTTTTACGGTTTTTGCTACGCGATTAACTTGAACCAGCTTCTCGATGTAGCCTTCGTCGCGTTTTTGGTCGTTATTTGCCATAACTTAGAACTCCAGCCCGCCTTCACGAGCAGCATCAGCC
>CAURWS010000419.1:0-4441 GCA_963528485.1 uncultured Pseudomonas sp.
CCTGCAAAATGGGGCAGGGGATGGACGCTGTGGTGGACGAACGCCTGCGGGTTCACGGGGTGGCGGGATTGCGTGTGGTCGATGCCTCGATCATGCCCACCATCACCTCCGGCAACACCTGCTCGCCCACCGTGATGATTGCCGAAAAGGCGGCGCAGATGATCATCGAGGACGGAATTCGGGAGGCGAGATGCAGTTCGGTCGGGGCGCCTGAGCTTGTGCTGTAGCTCGTCAGCTTGTTGAGCCCCCTGGAGAGTCCGGCTTGTTGGCGGTGGCGATTTTTCGGTCGCCACCGCTGGCAAGTCATGCTGCTACAGGTCCTGGCTTATCCGTTCTAGCTGGCGATTTTTCCTACAAAAAAAGCCGCCAAAACAGACCTTTTGTTCGCATCCTTTTCACAAAAAATTGATAGCGCGCAGCCTAAAGTTTGCGACATCGGGAGAGTCTGGATGCTCTTGACCGATGCTCTCATTTTTCAGGCACTTCGATTCCCATGCTGAACGCAAAAGCAGTTCGTCCCGAGCTCGTGACTGTGCTCGCCAGTCTTTTCTTGCTGGTCGGTTTTAACCTGACCCTCTGGCAGCATGTGTTCGCCATTACCGACTTCAACGGTAAGGGCCTGCTGCTGCGCGGCGCTTTTGCGGTGATGCTTTTTTGTGTGTTCAATATCTTCCTGACGCTGTTTGCCTTCAAGAAAGTGTTAAAGCCGGTATTGATCGCATTGTTCATGATCAGTGCAAGTGTTGCGTATTTCATGAGCGAATACGGTGTGATGATCGACGCCGGCATGTTTCGCAACTTTGCCGAAACCAACGCCACTGAAGTTCAGGGTTTGTTGTCGCTGAAGTTGCTGGCTTATTTGTTTTTCCTAGGGGTAGTGCCTTCAGTTGTTCTCTGGAATATCCCGGTCCATTACCGTCGCTGGCCTCGCGAAGTGTTGAGCAAGGTGGTGGTCAGTGCCGTCTGCGCCGGTGTGATCGGCGGCGTGGCGTTGATGAACTATCAGGGACTGTCTTCGCTGTTTCGTAATCACCATGAACTGCGCCTGATGGTGGTGCCTAGCAATTACATCGGTGCGTCGGTGGGGTATGTGAGTGAGCAGGTGAAGTCCGCTCGACAGCCTTTTGTCGCCATCGGGCAGGACGCCAAACTGGCCAGCGACTGGCAGCAACACAAGCGCAAGTCCCTGACGGTGTTGGTCGTGGGTGAAAGTGCGCGGGCCGAGAACTTTGGCATCATGGGTTACAACCGTGATACCACGCCGCAGTTGAAACAGGAGCGCGGACTGCTGACCTTCACCGACGTGCATTCCTGCGGCACTGAAACGGCAGTGTCGGTGCCGTGCATGTTCTCCAACATGGGGCGCAAGGATTACGATGCCAGCGCCGCGAAGAACAAAGAGGGCATGCTCGACGTACTCAAGCGTGCGGGGCTGAACGTGATCTGGCGCGACAACCAGTCGGGCTGCAAAGGCACCTGCGACCGCGTGACCTTGCAGGATGTCAGCAACTTAAAGGACCCGGTGCTATGCGCCAATAACGAATGCCGCGACGAGATTCTGCTGCAAGGCCTGCAGAACTTCATCGATAACCTGAACAAAGACACCGTGCTGGTTCTGCACCAGATGGGCAGCCACGGTCCTGAATACTTCAAGCGTTATCCAAAAGAGTTCGAGAAGTTCACCCCGGTTTGCGAGAGCAACGCGCTGAACAACTGTTCGCGGGAAAGTATCGTCAACGGCTACGACAACACCCTGTTGTACACTGACCACGTATTGGCCTCGCTGATCGACATCCTGCGCAACAACCAGAACAAAGTCGATACCGCCATGTTGTACTTGTCCGACCACGGCGAATCGCTGGGCGAGTACAACCTGTTCCTGCACGGCACGCCTTACATGCTGGCGCCGGACCAACAGAAACATGTGCCGATGATTGCCTGGTTCTCCGACAACTATCAGCAGTCGTTCGCCGTGGACACCCATTGCCTGCAGAAAGAGCGCAATGCGCCGCTGAGCCAGGACAACCTGTTCCACTCGATGTTGGGTCTGCTGCAGGTTCACACCAGCGTTTATAACCCGGCGCTGGACATGTTCGCCGGCTGCCGGGGGATATATACGGACGGGGTACTGGCCAATGAGTGAGCAAACCAGCGGGCAAGACCATTTGCAGCAATACGTGCGCGACCATGAGCAGGGCCTGGCCCGACGCTTGAGCCTGTGGCGCGACGCTCAACTGGCGCGCCAGGCGCTGCGCGATGCCGGTGAGCCGGGGCTGGTGCTGGATCTGCCGTCAGGCTCCGGGCGTTTCTGGCCGGTGCTGGCCGAGCACGCCAACCGGGTGATTCTGGCCGCCGACCCGTCGACCGACATGCTGGAAATCGCCGAAGCGCAGTCCAGCGCCGACGTACGCAAACGCATTCGCACCTTTCAGAGTTCGGCGTTTTCCATCGGCTTGTCGGCCAACGCCGTGGACTGCATCTTTTGCATGCGTCTGTTCCATCATGTGGCCGATGGCGAGAAACGCCGGGCGATTCTCGATGAGTTCTATCGCGTGACCCGGGACACAGCCATCGTCGCCCTGTGGGTCGATGGCAACATCAAGGCCTGGCGGCGCAAGCGTCAGGAGAGTCAGCGCCTGGCCCGGAGCGGCGTGCCAGCGCTGCGTAACCGCTTTGTGGTGTGTCGGGCCCAGATCGAATCGGAGTTCGCCGATGCCGGTTTTCGCATCGTCGGTCATCACGATTTTCTGCCGGGTTATGCCATGTGGCGCGTGTATGTATTGCGCAAAATGGCGGATTGATCCGATAGACGGTCGCACTTCGGCGCCATATCCCTGAACACACACGATGAAGTTGTTCGAGACTTGCAGGACGGATGCCCGGTAGACGCCCATAGCGATATATACTGCGCGCCATTCTTCAAGGGAGAGCCGTGTGGCCATCGATATTCACTGGATTCGCGACGACGACAGCCTCGCCCAACACTGCGCACAGTGGCAGACCCTGCCATTTGTCGCCCTCGACACCGAGTTCATGCGTGTCGACACCTTCTATCCCATCGCCGCGCTGTTGCAGATCGGCGATGGCTCGCGTGCCTACCTGATTGACCCGTTGCTGATCAACGAGTGGAAACCGCTGGCCGCGCTGCTGGAAAATCCTGACGTCATCAAAGTCGTTCACGCGTGCAGCGAGGACCTCGAAGTCCTGCTGCGCCTGACCGGCAGCCTGCCGGTGCCGCTGTTCGACACCCAACTGGCTGCGGCCTACCTGAACCTCGGGTTCTCGATGGGCTATTCGCGTCTGGTGCAGGAAGTGCTGAACATCGAGCTGCCCAAGGGCGAGACGCGCTCGGACTGGCTGCAGCGCCCGCTGTCGGACACCCAGATCAGCTACGCCGCCGAAGACGCCGTGCACCTGGCCGAGGTCTACAGCGTGTTGCGCCCGCGTCTGTCGGATGACAAGTACGCCTGGGTGCTGGAAGACGGCGCCGAACTGGTGGCCAACCTGCGCCGCGAGACCGACCCTTACGAGGTCTATCGCGAGGCGAAGCTGGCGTGGAAGTTGTCCCGCGCGCAACTGAATGTGTTGCGCGAGCTCTGCGCCTGGCGCGAGCAACAGGCGCGCCTGCGCGATCAGCCGCGCAACCGCATCCTGCGTGAGCATTCGTTGTGGCCGCTGGCCAAGAGTCAGCCGGACAACCTCGCAGCGCTGGCGAAAATCGATGACATGCACCCCAAAACTGTCCGTCAGGACGGCGAGTTTCTGCTGGAGCTGATCAAGAAGGCCGGCAGTGTTTCCCCCGATCTGTGGCCGCCAGCCTTGCCTGAGCCCCTGCCGATCGATGCGTCGAATGTATTGAAGAGCCTGCGTGCCATTGGCCAGCAGCAAGCCGAGCGCCTGAACATGGCGCCGGAGCTGATGCTGCGCAAGAAGACTCTCGAAGCCTTGCTCAAGACCGGTTTCCCTGACGGTCCCTATAAACTGCCCGATTCGCTGCGTGGCTGGCGCCGCGAATTGATGGGTCAGCTGCTGCTCGACAGCCTGGCCAATGCCGGAGAACAGCCTTGAAACAGATTTGTTCCATCTACCGCAGCACGCGCAAGAACGAAATGTACCTCTACGTGCTCAAGAGCGACGCGCTGGAGCGGGTTCCGGAAGGCCTGCTGACTGTGTTCGGCAAGCCGCAGCACGCGTTCGATCTGGTCCTGAGCCCCGAGCGCGCCCTGGCCCGTGAAGACATCCACGCGGTCCTGGCCAATCTGGAAAAGCAGGGCTACCACCTGCAAATGCCGCCGGCCGAAGACGAGTACATCGAGCATTTGCCCGAAGAATTGCTGCGCCGCAACGATCCAATGTGATTGACGACTGCCCCTGCCATTCATCGCAGGGGGTTTACCGGGCCGTTGTCTGCGTCTGGCCCGCTCCGTTGCCTGTGTAGGGA
>CAURWS010000420.1:0-4440 GCA_963528485.1 uncultured Pseudomonas sp.
GGCTTAGGCATGAAGGTAGCGGTGCGGCCGTAAGCGTCGGCAACGTTGTGGACAACGTATTTCAGGGTCTGAACTTCGTCAGCCTTTTTAACCAGCGTGTTGAATTTCACGCCGATTTCGTTCTGGCCAGCGGTTGCCACTTCGTGGTGGTGAACTTCGACGACCTGGCCCATTTCTTCCAGGGCGTTGCACATTGCGGTGCGGATTTCGTGGTCGTGGTCGAACGGAGGAACAGGGAAATAGCCGCCTTTGATACCTGGACGATGGCCCTTGTTGCCGCCTTCGATGTCAGCGTCGGACATCCAGGAACCTTGTTCGGAGAAGATCTTGAACATGGAACCGGAGATGTCGGATTTGAATTTCACTTCGTCGAAGATGAAGAATTCTGGCTCTGGACCGGCGAAGACGGTGTCACCGATACCGGTGGTCTTCAGGTATTCCTCGGCGCGGTGAGCGATGGCGCGTGGGTCGCGATCGTAACCTTGCATGGTCGAAGGTTCGATGATGTCGCAAACCAGGATCAGGGTCGGCTCTTCGGTGAACGGGTCCAGAACGGCGCTTTCGTCGTCTGGCAGCAGGATCATGTCGGAAGCTTCGATGCCTTTCCAGCCGGAGATGGACGAGCCGTCGAACATTTTGCCGACTTCAAAGAAATCGTCTTCCAGCGCATCGCGAGCTGGCATGGTCACGTGGTGCTGAGTACCTTTGGTGTCCGTGAAGCGCAGATCAATCCACTTTACGTCATGATCTTTGATGAGTTGAACCGACTTCGACATGTTGTCCTCCGGGGTGGCTTAGGGCCGGGGTAGTGGTGGGCCCTTAATATGGGTGATGCCGGGCGCGATAGTCGGCCAAGGCAACCTGCCTCACAAGGGAGCAATTTGCATGCCAGTGCCCCGTGTTGGGTTTTCGTCGTAAAACACCGGGTTTTTCGGCGCAAAACGTCGCATTTGTGAAAATGAGCGCACCCTTATGGTGCTCTCGGATTGTATACAGTCCCATTTTGGTGCGCTGATGATCGGCTGTACGATAACTGGTTAAACCTTGAGCAATTTCCGCTATAATCCGCGCCCCCCTTTTTCGACCGGCACTTCGCGCGCTGTTTTCATGAAACTAATCGTCAAAGTTTTTCCAGAAATCACCATCAAAAGCCGGCCTGTGCGCAAGCGCTTCATCAAACAGCTGGCCAAGAACATCCGTACCGTGCTCCGTGATCTGGACCCGGCACTGGTGGTCGATGGCGTGTGGGACAACCTCGAGGTCGAAACAAAGGTCAAGGACGCGAAGGTCCTGCACGAGATGACCGAGCGCCTGAGCTGCATGCCGGGCATCGCGCACTTCCTGCAGGTTGATCAGTACCCGCTGGGTGACATGGATGACATCTATGAGAAGTGCATGCTGCACTTCGGTGATGCCCTGCCCGGCAAGATTTTCTCGGTGCGCTGCAAGCGCGCCGGGCACCATGATTTCAGCTCGATGGACGTCGAGCGTTACGTCGGCAGCAAACTGCGTCGCGAGTGCGGCGCTGCCGGTATTTCGCTGAAAGACCCGCAGGTCGAGGTGCGGATCGAAATCCGTGACCAGCGCCTGTTCGTGATTCACAGCCAGCACAACAGCATTGGCGGTTATCCGCTGGGCTCGCTGGAGCAGACCCTGGTGCTGATGTCCGGCGGTTTCGACTCCACCGTCGCGGCCTATCACGTCATGCGCCGTGGCCTGATGAGCCATTTCTGCTTCTTCAACCTGGGCGGTCGTGCCCACGAGCTGGGCGTGATGGAAGTCGCGCACTTCATCTGGAAGAAGTACGGCAGCTCCCAGCGGGTGCTGTTCGTCAGCGTACCGTTCGAGGAAGTTCTGGGAGAAATTCTCGGAAAAGTCGATAACAGTCATATGGGCGTAGTATTGAAGCGTATGATGTTGCGCGCTGCGACCAACATAGCCGACAGGCTCGACATCGACGCGCTGGTGACCGGCGAGGCGATCTCCCAGGTGTCCAGCCAGACACTGCCCAACCTGTCGGTCATCGACTGCGTGACGGAAAAGCTGGTCTTGCGCCCGCTGATCGCCAGTCACAAGCAGGACATCATCGATGAGGCCGATCATATCGGCACCGGCGATTTTGCCCGACACATGCCTGAATACTGCGGCGTGATTTCGGTCAACCCGAAAACGGCGGCCAAGCGCCATCGCGTCGAGCATGAAGAGAAAGAATTCGACATGGCCGTGCTCGAGCGTGCGCTCGAAAACGCCCGTCTGGTGCCGATCGATCGCGTGATCGAGGAGCTGGGCCAGGACGTTCAGGTCGAAGAAGTCAGTCAGGCCCTGGCCGGGCAAGTGGTCATCGACATCCGTCACCCGGATGAAGCCGAAGACCGCCCGCTGGAACTGACCGGCATTGAAGTACAAACGCTGCCGTTCTTTGCATTGAACAGCCGTTTCAAGGAACTGGATGAAACACGCCAGTACCTGCTTTATTGCGACAAAGGCGTCATGAGTCGCCTGCATGCTCATCATCTGCTCAGTGAGGGGCATGCCAATGTGCGCGTTTATCGACCGAGCTAAGTGCCCGGGGCTGTTTGCCTGTGGCTTGCGTCACCGGCCCCCCGACACCAGTCGTCAGCCGTAACGGCTTTCGCCGGCTCCACTGTTCATAGCGGCCTACACTAGGTTGCTGACCGAATCCTCTGATCGAGATACACAAGTGATCGAAAATCTACGTAACATCGCCATCATTGCTCACGTTGACCACGGTAAAACCACCCTCGTCGACAAGCTTCTGCGCCAGTCCGGCACCCTTGAGCGTAACGAGCTCAACGACGAACGCGTGATGGACTCCAACGACCAGGAAAAAGAGCGCGGCATTACCATTCTGGCGAAAAACACCGCCATCAACTGGAACGGCTACCACATCAACATCGTGGACACCCCGGGCCACGCCGACTTCGGCGGTGAAGTAGAGCGCGTGATGTCGATGGTTGACTCCGTTCTGCTGCTGGTTGACGCTCAAGACGGCCCAATGCCGCAAACCCGTTTCGTGACCAAGAAGGCGTTCGAAGCCGGCCTGCGTCCAATCGTGGTCATCAACAAGGTTGACCGTCCAGGCGCGCGTCCGGATTGGGTTCTGGACCAGATTTTCGACCTGTTCGACAACCTGGGCGCTACCGAAGAACAACTGGACTTCCAGGTTGTTTACGCCTCGGCCCTGAACGGCATCGCCGGTCTGGACCACACCGCCATGGGCGAAGACATGACCGCGCTGTACCAAGCGGTTGTCGACCACGTTCCGCCTCCGGCTGTTGACCGTGACGGCCCGTTCCAGATGCAAATCTCGGCACTGGACTACAACAGCTTCCTGGGTGTTATCGGTGTTGGCCGTATCGCTCGTGGTCGCGTCAAGCCGAACACCCCGGTTGTCGCTATCAGCGCCGACGGCAAACGCCGCAATGGTCGTATCCTGAAGCTGATGGGTCACCACGGTCTGCACCGCGTTGACGTAGAAGAAGCCGCTGCCGGCGATATCGTCTGCATCAGCGGTTTCGATGAGCTGTTCATCTCCGACACCCTGTGCGACATCAACACCGTCGAGGCGATGAAGCCTCTGACCGTTGACGAGCCAACCGTTTCCATGACCTTCCAGGTAAACGACTCGCCATTCTGCGGTAAAGAAGGCAAGTTCGTGACCTCCCGCAACATCAAGGATCGTCTGGACAAAGAGCTGCTGTACAACGTTGCTCTGCGCGTTGAAGAAGGCGACTCGGCTGACAAGTTCAAGGTTTCCGGCCGTGGTGAGCTGCACCTCTCGGTACTGATCGAAACCATGCGTCGCGAAGGCTTCGAGCTGGCCCTGGGCCGTCCTGAAGTGATCATCCGTGAAGTTGACGGCGTGAAGCAGGAACCGTTCGAAAACGTGACCATCGACATTCCTGAAGAATCCCAGGGTAAGGTCATGGAAGAAATGGGTCTGCGTAAAGGCGACCTGAGCAACATGGTGCCGGATGGCAAAGGCCGTGTTCGTCTGGAATACAACATCCCTGCTCGTGGTCTGATCGGTTTCCGTAACCAGTTCCTGACCCTGACCAACGGTGCTGGCATCCTGACCTCGATCTTCGACCGTTACGCGCCAGTGAAGTCGGGCCACATGTCCGGCCGTCAGAACGGCGTTCTGGTTTCGGTTGAAACCGGCAAGGCACTGACCTACTCCCTGGAAACCCTGCAGGCTCGTGGCAAGTTGTTCGTTGAACACGGTCAAGAGATCTACAACGGTCAGATCGTCGGCCAGAACAGCCGCGACAACGACCTGGGCGTCAACCCTACCAAGGGCAAGAAGCTCGACAACATGCGTGCTTCGGGTAAAGACGAAACCATCGCGCTGGTCCCACCTGTTCGCTTCACCCTGGAACAGGCTCTGGAATACATCCAGGAAGACGAGCTGTGCGAAGT
>CAURWS010000421.1:0-4429 GCA_963528485.1 uncultured Pseudomonas sp.
CGCATACGCCTCAGCCGCAGAACGTCTTCTGATGGCCATTGGCGAGCCCGAGCTGTTCGACACGTCGACCAACTCAAGGCTGTCGCGCATCTTCTCCAACAAGGTCATTCGGCGCTATCCGGCGTTCGAGGATTTCCACGGCATGGAGGACTGCATCGAGCAAATCGTCTCGTACTTCCGCCACGCCGCCCAGGGCCTGGAAGAGAAGAAACAGATCCTTTACCTGCTCGGCCCGGTAGGCGGCGGCAAGTCGTCCCTGGCTGAAAAACTCAAACAGCTTGTTGAAAAAGTACCTTTCTATGCCATCAAGGGCTCCCCGGTTTTCGAATCGCCCTTGGGCCTGTTCAAACCCACCGAAGACGGGACGATCCTCGAAGAGGACTACGGCATCCCGCGTCGCTATCTGAACACCATCATGTCGCCCTGGGCGACCAAGCGTCTGGCCGAGTTCGGGGGCGACATCAGCCAGTTCAAGGTGGTTAAACTCTATCCGTCGATTCTCAACCAGATCGCCGTAGCCAAGACCGAACCGGGTGATGAGAACAACCAGGACATCTCGGCGCTGGTCGGCAAAGTCGACATCCGCAAACTCGAGGAATACCCACAGAACGACGCCGACGCCTACAGTTATTCGGGCGCGCTGTGCCGGGCCAACCAGGGCCTGATGGAATTCGTGGAGATGTTCAAGGCGCCGATCAAGGTCCTGCACCAACTGCTCACTGCAACCCAGGAAGGTAACTACAACAGTACCGAAGGCCTGGGCGCGATCCCGTTCACCGGCATTCTGCTGGCCCACTCCAACGAATCGGAATGGCACAGCTTCCGCAACAACAAGAACAACGAAGCCTTCATCGACCGTATCTACATCGTCAAGGTGCCGTATTGCCTGCGTGTCAGCGACGAGATCAAGATCTACGACAAACTCTTGTTCAACAGCTCGCTGGCCAAGGCGCACTGCGCGCCCGACACGCTGAAAATGCTCGCGCAGTTCACCGTTCTGTCACGCCTCAAGGAGCCTGAAAACTCCAACATCTACTCCAAAATGCGGGTGTACGACGGCGAAAACCTCAAGGACACCGACCCCAAAGCCAAGTCGATTCAGGAGTACCGCGACAGCGCGGGCGTCGACGAAGGCATGAACGGCCTGTCGACCCGCTTTGCGTTCAAGATCCTTTCGAAGGTCTTTAACTTCGACCCCCACGAAGTCGCCGCCAACCCGGTGCACCTGTTGTACGTACTCGAACAGCAGATCGAACAGGAGCAGTTCCAGGCCGAAACCCGCGAGCGCTACCTACGCTTCATCAAGGAATACCTGGCGCCGCGCTACATCGAGTTCATCGGCAAGGAAATCCAGACGGCTTATCTGGAGTCCTACAGCGAGTACGGCCAGAACATCTTCGACCGCTACGTGCTGTACGCAGACTTCTGGATTCAGGATCAGGAATACCGCGATCCGGAAACCGGCGAAATCCTCAACCGCGTCGCGCTCAATGAAGAGCTGGAAAAGATCGAAAAACCGGCTGGCATCAGCAATCCGAAGGATTTCCGCAACGAGATCGTCAACTTCGTCCTGCGTGCCCGCGCCAACAACAACGGCAAGAACCCGACCTGGCTCGGCTACGAGAAGCTGCGGGTGGTGATCGAGAAAAAAATGTTCTCCAACACCGAAGATCTGCTGCCGGTGATCAGTTTCAACGCCAAAGCCAGCAAAGAGGACCAGCAGAAACACAACGACTTCGTCACCCGGATGGTCGAGCGGGGTTACACCGACAAACAGGTACGGCTGCTCTCCGAGTGGTACCTGCGCGTGCGCAAATCACAATAAAGCAGCGACAAGTTGTTAGCTTCAAGCGGCAAGCTCAAAGCGATGCGGCGCGTTTGATCGACCACCGCATGGCTTGGGGCTTGTAGCTTGAAGTGTGGTGTTTGCGGTCAAAACTTGCAGCTTGCGGCTTATGGCTTGCAGCTCCCCGAAGGGGCCCTCGTATGAGTTATGTGATCGACCGACGTCTCAATGGCAAGAACAAGAGCACGGTGAATCGGCAGCGCTTTCTGCGTCGTTACCGTGACCACATCAAGAAAGCAGTCGAGGAAGCTGTCAGCCGCCGCTCCATTACCGATATGGAGCACGGCGAGCAGATCAGCATTCCCGGTCGCGACATCGATGAGCCGGTGTTGCACCACGGGCGCGGTGGCAAACAGACCGTTGTCCACCCCGGCAACAAGGAATTCACTTCCGGCGAACACATCGCCCGCCCGCAGGGGGGCGGCGGTGGCAAAGGCGCCGGCAAGGCGAGCAACTCCGGCGAAGGCATGGACGAGTTCGTGTTCCAGATCACCCAGGAAGAATTCCTGGAATTCATGTTCGAAGACCTCGAACTGCCCAATCTCGTCAAACGTAACCTCAGCGGCACCGACACCTTCAAGACCGTTCGCGCGGGCATCAGCAACGAAGGCAACCCGTCACGCATCAACATCATCCGCACGTTGCGCTCGGCACACGCCCGCCGCATCGCGCTGTCCGGCAGCAGCCGGGCCAAACTCAAACTCGCGATTGCGGAACTTGAACGCCTGAAACGCGAAGAACCTGATAACTTCGGAGACATTCAAGAACTGGAAGTCGAAATCCAGCGCTTGCAGGCGCGCATCAAACGCGTCCCTTATCTGGACACCTTCGACCTCAAATACAACCTGCTGGTCAAACAGCCCAACCCCAGCTCCAAAGCGGTGATGTTCTGCCTGATGGACGTTTCGGGCTCCATGACCCAAGCGACCAAGGACATCGCCAAGCGCTTCTTCATCCTGCTGTACCTGTTCCTGAAGCGGAACTACGACAAGATCGAAGTGGTGTTCATCCGCCATCACACCAGTGCGCGGGAAGTCGATGAAGAGGAGTTTTTCTATTCGCGGGAAACCGGCGGCACCATCGTCTCCAGCGCCCTGAAACTGATGCAGGAGATCATGGCCGAGCGCTATCCCACCAACGAGTGGAACATCTACGCCGCCCAAGCTTCGGACGGCGACAACTGGAACGACGATTCGCCCATCTGCCGCGACATCCTGATCAAGCAGATCATGCCGTTCGTGCAGTACTACACTTACGTCGAAATCACCCCACGCGAGCATCAGGCGCTGTGGTTTGAATACGAGCGCATCGGCGAGGCGTTTGCCGACACCTTCGCGCAGCAACAGTTGGTTTCCGCCGGCGATATTTACCCGGTATTCCGTGAACTCTTCCAGCGCAGGTTAGTGACATGACCGCTAGAGAGCAGAAGCGCCAACCCCTTTCCACGGGTTCAGAGTGGACGTTCGAACTGATCCAGGCCTACGACCGGGAGATCAGCCGCATCGCCGAGCGTTATGCCCTGGACACCTACCCCAACCAGATCGAGGTGATCACCGCCGAGCAGATGATGGACGCCTATGCGTCGGTCGGCATGCCGCTGGGCTATCACCATTGGTCCTACGGCAAGCACTTCCTCAGCACGGAAAAATCCTACTCACGTGGCCAGATGGGTCTGGCCTACGAGATCGTCATCAACTCCGACCCGTGCATCGCCTATCTGATGGAAGAAAACACCATCTGCATGCAGGCGCTGGTCGTGGCCCATGCCTGCTACGGGCACAACAGCTTCTTCAAGGGCAATTACCTGTTCCGCACCTGGACCGACGCCAGCTCGATCATCGACTACCTGGTGTTCGCCAAGCAGTACATCATGCAATGCGAAGAGCGCCACGGCATCGATGCGGTCGAGGACCTGCTCGATTCCTGCCACGCACTGATGAATTACGGCGTCGACCGCTACAAGCGCCCCTACCCCATTTCGGCGGAAGAAGAACGCCGCCGCATGAAGGATCGCGAAGAGCACCTGCAAAAGCAGATCAACGATCTGTGGCGCACCATTCCGAAAAACGCCAGCAAGAATGACAAGGAGGACAACGCGCGCTTCCCGGCCGAACCGCAGGAAAACATCCTCTATTTCATCGAAAAACACGCCCCATTGCTGGAGCCTTGGCAGCGTGAAGTGGTCCGGATCGTGCGCAAGATCGCCCAGTATTTCTACCCACAACGTCAGACCCAGGTCATGAACGAAGGCTGGGCAACGTTCTGGCACTACACCTTGATGAACGACTTGTACGACGAAGGCCTGGTCACTGAAGGCTTCATGCTCGAATTCCTGCAGTCCCACACCAGCGTGGTGTTCCAGCCCGGTTTCGACAGCCCGTATTACAGCGGCATCAACCCGTACACCCTGGGTTTTGCCATGTATCAGGACATTCGGCGGATGTGCGAACACCCCACCGAAGAAGACCGCCGCTGGTTCCCGGACCTTGCCGGCACCGATTGGCTGACAGCCATCAAGTTCGCGATGAGCAGCTTCAAGGACGAGAGTTTCATCCTGCAGTACCTCTCGCCCAAGGTGATTCG
>CAURWS010000422.1:0-4426 GCA_963528485.1 uncultured Pseudomonas sp.
TTCTACGGGCGATTGCGCCAGGGTGAAAAGCGGGGCGGCCAGGCGCAGTGAATCGGCCAGGCCTTCGAGATTGCCGGCGAGCAGGTTCAGCCAGAGGTCCTGCAGGATTCGAGCACGGGAGGGCGTTTGCCAGGCACTGAGCTGGGGAAGGCTGGACTGAATCTCGTACAGCCAGCGTTCGCGATCTGAAGATTCAAGAAAACTCAGCAGCACGCGGTTTCGCCGATCCGTCGCGACGCTCAAATAGCGCGCTTCAGGCCGATCTTCCACGGCTACCCAGCCCTCGTGCAGCTGGGCGTCCAATGCCGAGGCCAGCGTATCGGCGTCCAGCAGCAGGCCCGCGTCATCGGCAACGTCCATCGAGCGCAGCAGTTTCAGCAGGGCGCTTTTACCCTTTCCCGGAAACGCCGTTATGAGTCCGAACAAGATGGCCAGATGATGATTGGGGATGCGTTCCGGTGTTACAGCCGGGTCGGACATGCGGGGCCTCGTGCTGATGCGATTCGTCAGGGCAGGTCAATTAACCCGGACAAAAGCGACAGTTTTCACCAGTGCCCCCCTGCTTGTCGATCTGCAATCGTGCCTGAGCCCCTGTTGTTGGTGAATGCTCGGTGCGCGTCTCGATAAAGTCACCGTTGGCAAGCCGTGCTGCTAAAGAGGTTCAGGTGCGCTGATCCAAACGTCCTGCAAACACTGCCTTGCCCACTCCCTGCAACACCACATCGTTCTGCGGCGTATGTACGCGCCCGCAGACCACGTTGCGGTAGTGCCGCTGCAGCGGGTTGTTGCGCGACAGGCCCGGATTGCCCGTGGCCTCGATGGCCAGTTCGACGGCGCGAATGGCGTTTGAGGTCACCAGGTATTTGATCTGCGGCGCGTGGCTGGCCGGTGTCAGGCCTTGGCTGGCGGCGTCGATCAGGGTGCGGTTGGCGAACAGCAGGGTGTCGATATGGCCGACCGCTTCCTGAAAGCGCGGCAGGGTCGACAGCGACGCGCCAAGGTTGGACGGCGTGCGGGTTTCCAGAAACTGCACCAGCCAGTCCCGCGCCGATTGAGCGATGCCGTCGTAAACCGACGACAACAGCACCGACATCCACAGCAGCCCCGAGGCATCCAGTTCCGGTTGCGCCGAACTCGCCGGGCCGACATTGACCGCGTGATCCAGCGGCACCAGCACATCCTCGAACACCACCTCATGGCTGCAGGTCGCGCGCATGCCCAGATGGTCCCAATCCTCGATGATGCGCACGCCTGGGCTGTCCTTGCGCACGAGCCAGACCCCCACCAGCGGGTCGGCATCGTCGCTGCGCGCCCAGACGTTGAACCAGGTCAGGCCGTGGCTGCCGGTGGAATAGATCTTCCGCCCGCTCAAGCGCCAACCCTCAGGGGTCCGTCGAGCAGTGGTCGCGGGCAATCCGCCGCGGGATGGGGAGCCGAGGTCGGGTTCGACGCGCAGCGCATTCAGCAACGCGCCGTCATTCACGGCCTCCAGCGCCACTCGCCGACGCAGGTGCTCCGGCCAGTTCGGCGTCAGGTGCAGACGCGCGTGTTGCAGGTACTGCATCACCAGAATCAACGCCGTGGACGGCTCGCCCCGGGCGACAGCGCTGATGACCTGCTGCGCTTGCGCAAGGTCCGCGCCACCGCCGCCCAGCGAGGTCGGGACGGTCAGGCCGAGCAGTTTGTGTTCATGCAGCAGGCGAAAGTTTTCATAAGGAAATTCGCCACTGTCGTCATAGCGCTGGGCGGTTTCGGCCAGTAGCTCAGTGATGCCCTGAAGGCGCTCAGCAAAGGCCTGCGCCGATTCGACCGGGCTGAACGTCGTCTGCCGATTCAATCCCGCGCTCATGCTGAAACCTGCTTTTTCTGGGGCTGCACGGCGTCTTCCCGTGCGGCGGTGTAGCGGTTGACCGGAAACTCGAGCCCGAAGTGCTCGCGCAAGGTGGAGCCGGTGTATTCGCTGCGTTGCAGGCCGCGCTTTTGCAGCACCGGGATCACCCGTTCGGTGAAGTACTGCAAGCCGTCGGGCAGCAGCGAATTGATGATGAAACCGTCGCTGGCGCCGTGCTCGAACCAGTGCTGAATCTGATCGGCGACCTGTTCCGGCGTGCCGACGAATTCGCGTCGCGGGCGGGAGAAATCCAGTGCCACCTGACGCAGGGTCAGGTTGTGTTCGCGCGCCTGTTGCTTGATGCGATCCGAGCCGCCTTTCTGGCTATTGGAGCCCAGGTCGCCCAAGTCAGGGAACGGCTCATCCAGCGGGTATTGCGTGAAGTCGTGATCGTTGAACGGACGACCCAGCGCAACGATGGCGTCCTCGATGCTCACCAGATCAACGGCCTGTTGATAGCGGTGCTCCACCTCTTCAGCGTTGCGACCAACGATGGGGCGAATGCCCGGCAGAATCGACAGCTCATCCGGGTTGCGACCAAAGCCCTTGGCGCGGCGTTTGAGGTCGGCGTAGTAGGCTTTCGATTCTTCGAATGACTCCGCGTGGACGAAAATCGCGTCGGAATATTCCGCGGCAAAGTTGCGCCCGTCTTCCGAGGTGCCCGCCTGAAACAGCACCGGCTGACCTTGTCGGGAGCGGGCGATGTTCAGAGGGCCTTTGACCTGGAAGAACTCACCCTGGTGATTCAGCGAGTGCAGCTTGTCGCGGTCGAAGAATTCGCCGGTCTGCTTGTTGCGCGTGAAGGCGTCGTCCTCCCATGAATCCCACAGCCCCTTGACCGTCGACACGTGTTCCTTGGCGATGCGATAGCGCACGGCGTGGGGCGGGTGTTCGCGCTTGCTGAAGTTTTCGGCGGTGCCGCTGAGCCACGAGGTGACAATGTTCCACCCGGCGCGACCGCCGCTGATGTGGTCCAGCGAGGAGAACTGCCTCGCCACTTGAAAGGGCTCGGTGTAACTGACTGTGACGGTGGCCACCAGGCCGATCTTCGAGGTGGTGGCCGCCAGGGCCGAGAGAATGGTCAGCGGCTCGAAGCGGTTGAGGTAGTGGGGGCTGGATTTCTCGTGAATGTGCAGGCTGTCGGCGATGAACACGAAGTCGAATTTCGCCTCCTCTGCCAGACGCGCCTGGCCCTTGTACCACTGGAAGTTGGTGCTCGCATCGGCCTGTGCATCCGGGTGGCGCCATTCGCCCCAGCCGTGGCCCACGCCGTGAACCATAGCGCCGAGTTTGAGTTGACGAGGTGTGCTCATGAGTTGCTCTCCTTGAGTCGGTCGCTTAGCGTGCAGCCTGGGAATCGGTTTTTTCGGCGGCCTGCTCGGCGGCCAGGCGGATGGCGTTGAAGTCCGGATCGAAGCCGTGGGACACGTCGACGTGTTTGTTGAGGATGCCCTCGCGTTCATAGATGTTTGCGGTGTTCTGCAGGCCCTTGATTACGCTGTCATCGATGCTCACACGCTCCATTTGGGTGTCCTGGTTGACCGCCAGATGCACCTCGACCGGCAGGCCAGTGACTTTGGTCTGGGCGGCCGCATATTCCTTGGGATGGCTGTTGACCCAGCGATAGGCGCGGTCCAGGCGCACGACGAAATCGTCCAGTTGCGCGCGCTTCTCGGTGATGGCCTTACTGGTGGCGGCGAGGTAAGAGTGGTTGGTCAAAAGGTCCGGGCCGTTGGGCAGGATCCGCGCGCCGCTCTGGGTGGCGACGGTGGTGTAGGGCGCCCAGGTGGCCCAGGCGTCGGCGTCGCCGTTGTCGAGGATCAGCCGCGATTCGCTCGGCAACAGGAAGACAAAATTGACGTCGCTGGTTTTCAGGCCCGCTTCGTTGAGTGCGCGAATGGCCAGGTAATGCCCGATCGAGCCGCGCCCGGTGACGATGCGCTTGCCCTTGAGGTCGGCCACGGATTTGATCGGCGAGTCGTTACGCACGATCAGCGCGGTGGTGTAGCGACCGTTGACGTGGGTGATGCTGATCACCTTCAGCGGCCCGCCGGCGCCCAGCGCGAACACATAAGGCGCATCGCCCAGCGCACCGACGTCCACCGCGCCTGCGTTCAATGCTTCGCCCAGCGGCGAGGCCGACGGAAATTCGGAGAATTTGATCTCGTAGGGGACGTTTTTCAGCTCGCCGGAAACCTCCAGCAAAACCTTCAATGCGGATTTCTGATTGGCCACCAGCAGCGGTTGCAGGGCTTCGGCGGCCCGGGTGGTCTGGCCGAACGACAGCGCCAGCAATGCGCCGAGCAGGAGGTGTTTGGCGCGGAGCCGTGGGGTGGTTGGGGCGGACATGAAGCGCGTCTCCAGGCTTGGAAAAAGGGTTCGCAGCCTCCGCCTGGAGAAGGGGTCGGCCTAGGGTTATGACCTTATGCCTATAAGAAACGGATGAGAAGTATCTTTTGGTTATATGCTAATTATGTAATTGGGTAATTTTGCGGATTATAAATATGCAATATTTGCATTAAATGAGTTCTCAAC
>CAURWS010000423.1:0-4423 GCA_963528485.1 uncultured Pseudomonas sp.
CTACATGAACGCTGAGCAGCACGCTTTCTTTCAGGAGCTGCTGCAGGCCATGAAGGTGGAAATCCACGAGCGCATCGAGCAGAGCCGTATCGCTATCGAAAGCCTGGACAGCCCGGCCGACCCTGCCGACGCCGCTTCGGTTGAAGAAGAGCGTCACTGGCTGGTGAACGCGATCGACCGCGACCAGCGCATGCTGCCGCAGCTGGAGATGGCCCTGACACGCATCGCCGAAGACACCTTTGGCTGGTGCGATGACAGCGGTGAGCCTATTGGTTTGAAGCGCTTGCTGATCAGCCCGACCACCAAGTACTGCATCGAAGCCCAGGAACGTCACGAACAGATCGATCGCCACCAGCGTCAGGCCTGATTCGTTAACGCGGCTCAAACGCCCGATTGCCTTCGCCGAGGCAGTCGGGCTTTTTGTCGTCCACAGTTTGTGCAAAAAGCGCTTGATCCGTTTTGTAGAAAATCCGACCGACTACCACCTTCGGCTGATGGCGCATGGCCGCCATCTGGCGTTTAATGCTTGCAAACAATGGTAGGCAGGGTTGGGTCAAGGATATGGCTGCTGACGCAAGTGACACAGGGACGCTTTCCCCTCAAATGCCTGCGGCGGCCGGGGTTGCGCCCGCCGCAGGCGTTCGCTGGCTGACGACTACTTTGCAAAGTCTCGCACTTTGCCTGCTGTTCGCCGCCATGGCCTGCGGGGATGCATCGGTCTATGTCTGCTTGCCATTAGGCTTGCTGGCGTTGTGGCTGCCGCGTCTTTTAACGCCTCGCGCAGCGGTGGCGCCTGTCGTGCAAGAGGATGACGCCCTTGAGCGCCTGACCCGCGATCTGTCGCGCAGCACCAGCCACAACGCGCTGTCGGCTGCTGACGTTGCGTTTTCGGTCAGGCAATTGGCGAGCCGCTTGCAGTCGCAGGTCGATGCCGCCGAGCAGATCGTCAGCAGCGCCGATGTGATGATCACCACCGAGCGCGTCACGTCCTCCCTCAGTCAGCAGGCCTTGAGCGCCGCCAGTGAAGTACGCCAGAGCAGCGACGCGGGCCTGACCGTGCTCAACGATTCCATCGCCTTGATGCACCAGCTCAGCGAGCGCGCTGACAGCAGCCGTCAATTGATCGAAGCCTTGAGCCAGCGCAGCGAGGACATTCAGCGGGTCACGGCGGTGATTCAATCGATCGCCAGCCAGACCAACCTGCTGGCGCTCAACGCTGCCATCGAAGCCGCCCGGGCTGGTGAGCATGGCCGTGGTTTTGCTGTGGTCGCCGACGAGGTGCGTGGTTTGGCGGGACGCACCGCAACGGCCACGGGCGAGGTCGGGCAAATGGTTGCCGACATACAGCAGCGCACCGCCCAGGTGGTCGAGCAGATTCGCCAGTTGTCCGGTGATTTGAACGGGGGCGTGGCGCAGGTCGAGATGACCGGCGCTCAATTGGCGAGCATTGCGCAACTGGCGGCGGGCGTGGAAGGGCAGGTCAGCGAAATCGCCTCCGGCGCTGAAACCAATCAGACGCAACTGAGCAGCCTGTTCGTCGCCGTCGAGCAGATGCGCAGCGATCTGGCCATCAGCGATGACCAGACCCGTCAACTGGCGAAATCCGCCGTGCAGATGGAAGGGCAGGCAGAGACTATCAGCGAGCGTCTGGCTCAGGTCGGGCTGGATGACTATCACCAGCGTATCTACGACCTAGCCCGTGAAGGCGCCAGCCGCATCGCCCAGCAATTCGAGCAGGACATCGACCAGCGTCGCGTGAGCCTGGAAGACCTGTTCGACCGCAGCTATCAGCCCATCGCCAACACGTCGCCAGCCAAGTATCAGACGCGGTTCGACCGCTATACCGATCAGGTGCTGCCTGCCATTCAAGAGCCGTTGCTGAGCCGTCACGAGGGGCTGGTGTTCGCCATTGCCTGCACGCCGCAAGGCTATGTGCCGACCCACAATCAGGCGTTCAGCCAACCCCTGACAGGGGATGCGGCGGTCGATACCGTGCACAACCGCACCAAGCGCAAGTTCGACGACCGCACCGGGATTCGTTGCGGCAGCCACCAGCAACCGGTGCTGCTGCAGACCTATACCCGTGACACCGGCGAGCTGATGCACGACCTGTCCGTGCCGATCATGGTCAAGGGCAGGCATTGGGGCGGTTTGCGTCTAGGCTATAAGCCTGAGGGCGGAACCGGCAGGCACGTCTGAGGACGGAGCTGCTGATTGCGGAGCGCCAAGCCAGGGTGTGCACTGCGTCAGTGCGAGTAATCGACGACGTGGAGAAATAATATTTAATTATTGCTCGGACGCGTGTTTATTGTTTATGTGCTCTGGCAGTTTGTGAGTTTTAAATAAAGTTCCCGTCAGAAGAATTAGCAGATGTTGGATATCCGTCTGATATTCGAGTGGGATCTTTCTGAAAGTGTAATACCTGTGTTGACGGTGCTGTGCGGGCAAGCATTCTGTGGGTTATGTGTCCAGATATTAAAAGTTATCTGGGTTTTTAACCGCACTCACAGGTGTTTTTTATGACAGCACTGCACTCCGCTACAGGTTCGTACGGCCTTGCTGGCACGCTGGATGTCACTGTCCGTATTGGTATTTTCTTCGACGGCACGGGCAATAATCGTATCAACAGCCAGATCGGCGCCGATTGTCAGGCCATGTCCGAGATCTACAAGGGCGCCCATATAAAAGAATGTGGCGGTCGACATTCGGACCCCAACAGCAGTTACAGCAATGATTTAACCAATATCGCGAAACTTGCAGATCTTTATCGTCATCAAGCGGTTGCCAGAAATGACGGTCAAGGCCTGAACGTTTATCAAGCCATTTATATCAGTGGCGTCGGCACCACGTCGGGCGGGCGGGACTCCTTTGTTTCAGGCCAGGGCTTTGGTCGGGGCAATACCGGTGTTGTGGCCAAGGTCTGCCGATGCGTCAAAAAGATCGATGGCGTGCTCAAAGCCTTCGCCAGCTACAACCCGCACCACGTGATTGGCGCGGTAGAGTTCGATCTGTTCGGTTTCAGTCGCGGGGCCGCGTCGGCGCGTCATCTGGCCAATGAGGTGCTCAAGCAGTCCAGGGGGGCGCTGGGGCCTGTGCTCAAACATGGACGAT
The DNA here is from genome assembly GCA_963528485.1 of uncultured Pseudomonas sp. GTDB lineage: Bacteria > Pseudomonadota > Gammaproteobacteria > Pseudomonadales > Pseudomonadaceae > Aquipseudomonas. Next base: position 3,112 of record CAURWS010000423.1, read on the forward strand.
TGCCGCTGGCCGCGGCGTTTTCCTGGGGGAGCGTCCGGCTGAAGGTGATCGGCCTGTTCGAAACCGTTGCGGCGGTGGGCGGGATTTCCGATTTCGGCAATGTGCGCGATGCCGTGAATGCGCGAGTCAATCTGTTTTTGCCTCCTGGGTGTGCGCAGCAGGTGCTGCATCTGGTGGCCGACGATGAGCATCGACGCAACTTCGCCCTGAACCGCGTGGCGCCGGACTGGCCTCGGGAAATCATCCTCCCGGGCAGTCACTCGGACATCGGCGGTGGCTACCCGCCACAGAGTGTGGAGGTCGTGTCGTTGACCCGGCCCAGGCGCAGTCTGGTTAGCGCCAATACGCCTTATGACGCCACCGATGCATGGTTGCAGACCCATGCCGAACTGGAAACGCTGGACGCCCAGCGCTGGATCGATCCCGATGATGAGAGCGCTTCGCTGGGCGTCGAATGTTTCGAGCGCATGGCTCAGCGCGGACCGGGAATGAAGAGCGTGGTGGCAAGCGTCAAACTGGAGCGGCGGGTGTTTGGGCATCTGTCGCGTATCTATCTGCGAGTCATGCACGCGTTGGCCTGCGACGAAGGGGTGCCGTTCAACGCGCTTCCCGATACCGCAGACCTGAGTCTGCCGCCGGAGTTGCGCGGAGTGTGCGTCAAGCTGATCGACTACGCCCGCGGGCACGGCCAGCCCCTGACGTCAGAGGAGCTGCGCATGCTGTATCGCCGTTACATTCACTGCTCGGCCCACTGGAACACCTCGCTCGGTCGACGCGGAGCACTGCTGGACAGCCTGTTTGTCCACGCACCGGCGGCCAACGGGCGCCAGCGTTTTCTCAATCTTGTCCAGCCGGGCTACCCGATTTGACAGAGGCGGTCCGAACAGGGCCGCCTGCACCCCATGCCGACATCGATCAATGGCGCGGATGCAACAGTTCGTTGAGCTCATCCACCACAGGTGCCCATTCGGCATCGACGCGCAGCTCTTCTTTCAGGAAGCGCGCCTGCTGCGGCGTCCAGAATTGGGCATCGATCAGTTTGACGTCGTCGGGCAGTGGATGCTGGCTGACGAATGCATCGATACTGGCCTGATCCGAATCCAGCCCCAATTGTTCGAACAGTGTTGCAAGTGTCGGTGTAGTGAGTTCCATGGTGTCGCCCTGGCGGGTCAAGGACCCGGTCTGGTGTGGTCGGTTGTCAACGCTGTGTAGTATGTGAGTGCATTGGCCGGGCGAGAGTTCTAAGCGATTGCCATAACGATTCATCTCCTGATTTCAAGCCATCGGGGCCGATTGCACACAGGTGTTGTGG
>CAURWS010000424.1:0-4419 GCA_963528485.1 uncultured Pseudomonas sp.
AAGCCGCGCGCGGCATCGGCATGACCTTCGGCCAGCGCTTGCGCATGGTCGAACTGCCGATTGCCGTGCCGGTGATCCTCGCCGGCGTACGCACCGCCGTGGTCATGAACATCGGCGTCATGACCATCGCCGCCACCATCGGTGCCGGTGGCCTGGGCGTACTCATCCTCGCCTCCATCAGCCGCAGCGACATGTCGATGCTCATCGTCGGCGCCGTATTGGTCAGCATTCTGGCCATCTTCGCTGACCTGCTTCTGCAGTGGCTGCAACGCTCGCTGACTCCAAAAGGATTGCTCAAATGACTGCCAAGACCATGATCGAACTGCAAAACCTGTCCAAGACGTTCCAGAGCAACGGCAAGGAAGTCAAAGCCGTGGACTCCGTAAGCCTGACCGTCAACGAAGGCGAAATCTGCGTGTTCCTCGGCCCGTCGGGTTGCGGCAAGAGTACGACGCTGAAGATGATCAACCGCCTGATCATGCCGACCTCCGGCAAGGTGCTGATCAACGGCGAAGACACGACCCAACTGGACGAAGTGACCCTGCGCCGCAACATCGGTTACGTGATCCAGCAGATCGGCCTGTTCCCCAACATGACCATCGAAGAAAACATCGTGGTCGTGCCCAAGTTGCTGGGCTGGGACAAACAGAAATGCCACGACCGCGCGCGCGAGCTGATGAGCATGATCAAGCTGGAGCCCAAGCAGTACCTGCATCGCTACCCGCGCGAATTGTCGGGTGGTCAGCAACAGCGCATCGGCGTGATCCGCGCCCTGGCCGCCGACGCGCCGCTGCTATTGATGGACGAGCCGTTCGGTGCGGTCGACCCGATCAACCGCGAAATGATCCAGAACGAGTTCTTCGAGATGCAGCGCGCGCTGAACAAGACCGTGATCATGGTCAGCCACGACATCGACGAAGCCATCAAGCTGGGCGACAAGATCGCCATTTTCCGCGCCGGCAAACTGTTGCAGATTGATCACCCGGACACGCTGCTGGCGCATCCGGCGGACGATTTCGTCAGCAACTTCGTCGGCCAGGACAGCACCCTCAAGCGCCTGCTGTTGGTAAAGGCCGAAGACGCTGCCGACAACGCGCCAAGCGTCAGCCCGGAAACCCCGGTAGCCGACGCGCTGGAAGCGATGGACGAAAACGACCGCCGCTACGTGGTCGTCACCGATGCCGAGAACAAGGCCTTGGGCTACGTGCGTCGCCGCGACCTGCACCGCCAGACCGGCACCTGCGAGCAATACCTGCGCCCGTTCAACGCCACCGCCGCCTACGACGAACACCTGCGCATCCTGCTCTCGCGCATGTACGAGTTCAACCGCGCGTGGCTGCCAGTGCTGGATGCCGAGAATGTGTTTTTGGGTGAGGTGACCCAGGAGTCGATCGCGGCGTACCTGAGTTCGGGACAATCGCGTGGGAAGAAGACCAGTATCGTGTCGCCAGCGGAAGTGGCGGAGCAGGCAGCGATCTAGAGCTTCTGATTCTGCCCGGAGGGCGTAGGAGCAAGGCTTGCCCGCGATCGGCTGCGCAGCAGTCGTAAATCGGAGTCCGTGGGTTGTCTGACACTGCGCATCGGCCGGGTTTACTGCTGCTGCGCAGCAGATCGCCTGCAAGCAAGGCTCCTGCGCCTTCGGCAGAATCAGGAACCGTGGGGAACATCGTCCTGTCACATCGGTCGGTTACTAAAGGGTGATTGAACGAGTGCATGTGCCCGTCTGGCAAAAACGGGCAGAAACGCGACATTTTTTGTTGATCTCCAGCCCTTCAGGTCCTACAGTTCGCGCCGAACGTCCATGCTGGAAACGATCCATCCGGCTCAAGTACTGACGACGAGACAGCAAGGCCAAGGGAACCCGCGTCCCATGGCCTTTTTGCTTTTGGTCAACGGCCTTGGGAAGTAGGCGAACCAAAGTGGGGATACGGAGGACGTTCATTTGCACCCATTGTTTTCTACCGTTTGCCAACAGGAGTCCCCCGCATGTCGATTCAGGTCGAAGATTATTTCGAGAAAAGCACCTTCGCCAAAATGAAGGCGTTCGCCGACAAGCAAGAAACCCCGTTCGTGCTCATCGATACCGCCATGATCAGTCAGGCCTACGATGACCTGCGTGCCGGTTTCGAATTCGCCAAGGTTTACTACGCGGTCAAGGCCAACCCGGCCGTCGAAATCATCGACCTGCTCAAAGAGAAAGGTTCGAGCTTCGACATCGCCTCGATCTACGAGCTGGACAAAGTGATGGGCCGTGGCGTTGGCCCGGATCGTATCAGCTACGGCAACACCATCAAGAAGTCCTAGGACATCCTCTACTTCTAGGTCATGTGCGTTCGCCTGTACGCGACCGACTCCGAAGCCGACCTGCGCAACATCGCCAAGGCCGCACCGGGTTCGAAAGTCTACGTGCGTATCCTGACCGAAGGCTCGACCACCGCTGACTGGCCGCTGTCGCGCAAATTCGGCTGCCAGACCGACATGGCCATGGACCTGCTGATCCTGGCCCGTGACCTGGGCCTGGTGCCTTACGGCATCTCCTTCCACGTGGGTTCGCAACAGCGTGACATCTCCGTGTGGGACGCCGCGATCGCCAAAGTGAAGGTGATCTTTGAGCGCTTGAAAGAAGAAGACGGCATCGAACTCAAGCTGATCAACATGGGTGGCGGCTTTCCGGCCAACTACATCACCCGGACCAACAGCCTGGAAACCTACGCTGAGGAAATCATCCGCTTCCTGAAGGAAGATTTCGGTGATGACCTGCCGGAAATCATCCTGGAACCGGGCCGTTCGTTGATCGCCAACGCCGGTATCCTGGTCAGTGAAGTGGTACTGGTTGCGCGCAAGTCGCGTACCGCCGTCGAGCGTTGGGTCTACACCGACGTGGGCAAATTCTCCGGCCTGATCGAAACCATGGACGAGGCCATCAAGTTCCCGATCTGGACCGAGAAGAAGGGCGAAGTCGAAGAAGTCGTGATCGCCGGCCCGACCTGCGACAGCGCCGACATCATGTACGAGAACTACAAGTACGGCCTGCCGCTGAACCTGGCCATCGGTGACCGCCTGTACTGGCTGTCCACCGGCGCGTACACCACCAGCTACAGCGCTGTAGAGTTCAACGGCTTCCCACCGCTGAAATCGTTCTATATCTAAGCCTGGCGCTGTGACACAAAAACCCGCGAGCGATCGCGGGTTTTTTTATGGCCGGGTTTTAGGAGGTGCTGAGTATTCATTTAGCGTGTGTTAACGGTGTTTTAATCTGTGCGACCAGGGGGCGTGGATCATTTGTTCCCCGTGTTGTTATGTCTTTTTCCTACGTCATGCGTCGTATTGATGCATATGTCACAATGAGATTTGCTATGTTAGTTTTTTGATGCCGCATGCGTAAGACGGCGCAAACAACAAGCTTCAACTCATCGCAATGATCAATAAGGAGATTAATCGTGCAACAAGAAGAAACTACAAGTGCGGCGGTGTATACCCTGGACGAAATGTTAATGGCCAGTGGCAACTTTATGAGTGTTGCCAGCGCACAGAATGCGGAGGTTGCGCGTGATCCGGGTTTGATTCTGACCACCGAAGATGCCCGTCAAATTCGCTCGTATGTACGCACCGGACTTGAACTGCCCACCGATCTGGAACAGGTTCGCCAGTTACTCGGCAACTACAGTAGCGACATCAAAGGTCTGGCGCCGCAAGACATCCGGGATCTCTACGCAATGATCAATGCCCATTGCCAGACCTGGGCGCCGTTGGAGTCGGACATCCGCAAGGTGGGTAGCGACCTGTACGCGTTCTCTGACGCCCTGCTTGAGACGGCCAGGACCCTCGTCGAGTTTGTGACCGGGCTTGAGTCATACCAGAGTCTGAAGGTCTCGGATTTATCACCCGAGCAGATCGATGCTCTGCCTCCCGTGGCGCTGGCCCCCGGCGACACGCTAAAGATTCATATACTGGCGGGGTTTTTCGATGAGCTCAATACGCTCCTGGAGGAGCATCGTGCCAGCACCACAAGGGTCAAGGCAGGCGTTGGCGAATTCAGGAAAACGCTGCGCGGCAGCATTGCACCGGACGTCAGCCTGAAAGTACGGCTCTCCAACAGTGCCGACACCAGCCGCGAAGTCGCCCGGCTGAACGGCGAACTGGCGAGCCTGACCCAGCGGATCGATCAAAAGACCGCTGAGTACGGCGAGTATGTCAAATACGCGCTCATCGGAGTGTGGTGGGGACCGATCGGAGCCGCGATAACGGGCTCGATTTACGGAATAAAAGCCGAAAACGTGCGCAAGGAAAAGAATGAATTAATCGAGTCAAAACGGCGTGTTGAACAACAGCTAATGAAGCTCAACACATTGCTGGGGGGATTGCGGACGCTGGAGACCAATCTTGAAGACCTGGAGGGTCGAATTGATGGTGCAACGG
>CAURWS010000425.1:0-4404 GCA_963528485.1 uncultured Pseudomonas sp.
CTCAAGCTGACTGATCGCCACCGAAATGCTGATGATGATCACCAGCCATTGGGCCACTCGCCCAAGACCCGCTGCGTAATCCAGCCCGACACCTTCAGCTGCGCCGCGCACCACACCATTGACCACCTGCGCCAGCAGCACACCCACCAGCAGCACCAGTGCTGCGCCGAACACCTTCGGCAGGTACAACGCGAGCATGTCCAGCGTCGCGGAAACCCGCTCAAGGCCGAGGGATTCTGCCGCCGACACCAGGAAAATCAAAAGCACAAACCAATACACGATCTTTCCGATCAGCGTCGAAATCGGGACCTGGATCCCTGCGCGGCTGATCAGTTTGGTCAGGCCCGTACCGCCCATCAGGCGATCCAGCCCCAGTTTTGCCAACAGCTTGGATAACAGAGTGTCGAGTAGCTTGGCCACCACGAAACCCAACAGAACAACCACCAGAGCGCCGAACAGGTTCGGGATGAAGTTCGCGACTTTGGTCCACAACGCAGTCATTGCGGTAACCAGGCTCTGTGTCCAGAGATCCAATTCCATATTCAATCAGCCTTGTCTTGTGCACCGGAAAAAATGTTACCGGGATTCGTCGCCTCGCGACGGGAAACAGGTGAAACGTGAGCCGAACCGTTGTTGACGGCGATCATCAATCCTTGCATGCAGCGGCCGAGTAGACCAAACAGGTCGCCGGCGCCCACCTGACGGTTGGCAGTCTTCAAGACACGCCCCAAAACCGCATCGTCGTCCCGGCTGGTGGACGAAGAATTGAGCATGTCTCGCAGTGATTCTTCAAACGGGTCGTGCATGGGCACCTCACGTGATGTCACTGAAAGACGCAGGCAATTTTGCATGAGTCACACTCCACAGCGCCATCAACACGTTTTTTTCACTCTGTCACACCCACCGCAGACGCTTGAACAACCACATCTGCCCCAGCGCGACGACCACCATCAGACCGCACGCCAGCATGAAACCGTGGGGGTTTTCGGAGCCGGGAATGCCCCCGACGTTGATCCCCAGCAAACCGGTCAGAAAACTCATCGGCAGAAAGATTCCGGTGATGATGCCGAAGCGGTACATGGTCCGGTTCATTCGCTCGTTGAGGCGTCTATCTTCGGCCTCGAGCACCAGACCCACGCGCTCGCGGGTCAGTTCCAGTTCTTCCAGATACCGGGTCAGGCTGTTGTTCAGCTCGTTCCAGTAATCAGCATCGTCCTCGACGAACCAGGGCATCTTGCTACGGGTCAACTGCGCGTAAATCTCACGCTGCGGCGCGAGGAATCGGCGCATGCCTGCCGCCCTTCTGCGGATGTGCACCATGTTGCCGTGTTCGGGCATATACCGTTCGTCGGCATCTATGCGTTCTTCCATGTCATCGACCAGTTCGGTCAGCTCGCTGACGACCGCCTGCACCTTGTCGGTGAGCAGTTGCGCAAGATAAACCAGCAACTCGGACGCGGTTTTCGGACCCTTTCCTTCCGCGAGCAGCCCGATCAGTTCGTCGGTGGCGCGCAGGGAGCGAAGACGCAGGGAGATCACCCGCTGGGCCGCCGCAAAAATGCGCACCGAAACCATGTCTTCAGGCTCGGCGCCCGGATTGAGGTTGACCCCACGCAAGAACAGTAACAGTTCGTTTTCCGGCAGCGCCAGAAGACGAGGCCGGGTGTTTTCTTCGAGCATCAGGTCGCAGACGAACTCGCTGAGGCCACTGTCTTTGCGCAGCCAGGTCTGCGTCTGCGGGTGACTGCGATCCCAGTGAAGCCAAACGCTCTCATGAGCCTCCAGGTGCAAGTCATCCAGATCGGTTCGAGCGATTGAACGCGCCCCGCCCTGCCCATCCAGCACCAGGGCGTGCACCAGGCCCCACTGCGCGTTTGAATCGTCAACCATTCACTGTCCTATGTCCCGTATGACGAAAACGCCGGTCACTCCGGCATTTTCAGGGGGCTTGGCGAAACGATGATGCCGTTGTTGTCGGCATACACATATTCACCCGGGCGGAATGTCACGCCGCCAAAACTCACCACCACGTTGAGATCGCCCAGACCGCGCTTGTCAGTCTTGAGCGGATGACTGGCCAATGCCTGCACACCGAGATCGGTCTGCGCCAGAACATCGACATCACGCACGCATCCGTAGATGACCATGCCTTCCCAGCCATTCTTTGCAGCCTTCTCGGCGAGCATGTCGCCCAGCAACGCGCGTCGCAGCGAACCACCGCCATCGACCACCAGCACCTTGCCCTTGCCGTTCTGCTCCGCTTGCTCACGCACCAGCGAGTTGTCCTCGAAGCATTTCAGCGTGACGATTTCCCCGCCGAACGAATCGCGACCACCAAAATTGCTGAACATCGGCTCGACGACCTGAACCAGTTCAGGGTAGGCGTCGCACAAATCCGGAGTGATGTAGTGCATGGTGAACTCCTGTCAGTGAAGGCTGTGTCTACAAGGAAGACCTGCATCATGCAGGTTCTGATGGCGCGCACGTCTGACCGCGATCACCAACACAATGCTTCCTTATATAGAACAAAAACCTGACCGACGAGTATTGCCTGCTGATCACGACCGCTCATCACCTGCTGGAGGCAAGCTTAGCCCCAAGTGTCCGGTAGAGGAATGCCTGCGAGCCGTTGGCGTCAGGAAGTTGCCAACGCGTTCAGCGTTGATTCAGCCTGTACGACGCCAATTCGACGATTCAGCCAGTCGACCACACGGGGCCAGACCTGCGCTTGGGCAGCTTTGCTCACCAGCATCTGCACATGACCGAAATCTTCGGTAAAGCCATATTCACGGCCCAGGCACAGAAACTCCTTGTCCTCGGAGCCGATTTGTTCGAACAGCTCACGACAGGCCCACTCGGGGTCCTGATGGTCGCCAGTGGCCGCCACGCACAGGGTTGGCACCTCGACATGACGCAAGCCGGCCCACCAGTCGTCTTTCTTGTCGCCGAAACGACCGAACAGCCCGTGCCAGCGCATGCTTTCCAGGATGATGCCCATCGGCTCGTCTTCCGGGCCGCGCTTGAAGCGAGGGCCTGACACGTGTTCGAAGCGTTTGAGCAGCAGGCGCGTGCTCCACGTCAGCGGTGGCACCTTGAGGGGCCAGTAAGTGCGGGTGATCTGGCTGCCAAACAGCGCGACCGAGGCGGCCTGTTTCCCATCGAGGTAGTGCCCACCCAGCGCAGCGGCCAAGGTCGTGCCACCCAGAGAATGACCGATCCAGTGCGGCGCCTGTCCGCTCTGCTCGGCAACGAAATCGGCAATGGCCGGCAAATCGTAGCGCGCGTAATCGGCAACGCGGTTGTGCCGATAGGCTTCATTGCGGGCCGACAGGCCGTGGCCGCGCATTTCCGGAATCCACACGTCAAATCCGGCCCGCGCCAGATGGGCGCCCAGGCCAATGCCTTTGGGGGAATACCAGAAGCGGCGGTTGGAGAAGCTGCCATGCAGCAGGATCACGGGAACGCCGCGCACGTCGGGCGCGGCCACCAGCCCCAGACGGGTCACGGCCAGCTCGACTGTGAAGTCCATGCTGTTGCCCGGCTTGAGACGGTACACGTCCTCGATCAGATCGCCACGTCGCTCGGCACTGATCAAGGCCACAGGAAAGAGGTTGCTGCTGCTTTGCATATTGCTTTTGCTTGACTCAAAAATGGTTCATGGCCCGGTATAGCCTGTGGTGGCTGTCCCGGCGCTGAACTATCTGCCAGAAAATGTCTGCCTGAATGTGTCGCATAAAAAAGGGCGGAATCATCAAGACCGCCCTTTTCAAGACAACCGGCCCGCCGAAACGGGCCAGCATCTTACTCGATTGCTCGACTATACGAGAATCAGTTTGGAGCATCCTGCTCGGACAGGAAGAACCAGGTCTCCAGTACCGAATCAGGGTTGAGCGAAACGCTCTCGATGCCCTGCTCCATCAACCAGCGCGCCAAATCCGGGTGATCGGACGGGCCCTGACCGCAGATGCCGATGTACTTGCCAGCCTTGTTACAGGCCTGAATGGCGTTGGACAGCAGCTTCTTGACCGCAGGGTTACGCTCGTCGAACAGGTGCGCGATGATGCCGGAGTCGCGGTCCAGGCCCAGGGTCAGTTGAGTCAGGTCGTTGGAACCGATGGAGAAACCATCGAAGAACTCGAGGAACTCGTCGGCCAGCAAGGCGTTGGACGGCAGCTCGCACATCATGATGACGCGCAGACCGTTCTGACCACGAGCCAGACCGTTTTCAGCCAGCAGATCGACCACCTGACTCGCCTCGCCCAGGGTGCGTACGAACGGCACCATGATCTCGACGTTGGTCAGGCCCATCTCGTTGCGCACGCGCTTGAGGGCACGGCACTCCAGCTCGAAGCAGTCGCGGAAGTTTTCGCTGATGTAACGCGAAGCACCACGGAAGCCCAGCAT
>CAURWS010000426.1:0-4391 GCA_963528485.1 uncultured Pseudomonas sp.
GTGACAACCCATGCAGTAGTTGACGAAGGTGCGCGCGCCATCCTGCATGGCCACTTTGTCGGAGACGTCGATATCGACGCTTTCAAGCTCCGGCCCGCCATGCTCATCGGCAACCGCCAGCACAGGCAGCGCCGCAAGGAGTAATACAGCCCATAATCTTTTCATCAGCCAGTCACCCTTTCCGGAACCGGTTTTGTCTTCTCCATGCGCGTGTAGAACGGCATCAGGATGAAGTAGGCGAAGTACACGAACGTACACACCTGCGACAGCAACGCGCGTCCGGGGCTGGGTGGCAGAACACCCAGAATCCCGAGAATCACGAAGGCCACACAAAACAGCAGCAGCCAGATACGACTGAGCCAGCCCTTGTAACGCATGGATTTGACCGGGCTTCGATCCAGCCACGGCAGCACGAACAACACCGCAATCGCCGCGCCCATGGCCACGACGCCCATGAGCTTGTCCGGAATCGCCCGCAAGATCGCGTAGAACGGCGTGAAGTACCACACCGGCGCAATGTGCTCCGGGGTCTTGAAGGCGTTGGCCTGTTCGAAGTTGGGCTTCTCGAGGAAATACCCGCCCATCTCCGGAAAGAAAAATACGATCGAACAAAAGATGAACAGGAACACCACGACCCCGACGATATCCTTGACCGTGTAGTACGGGTGGAACGCGATGCCGTCCAGCGGTTTGCCGTTCTCGTCCTTGTGCTTCTTGATGTCGACGCCGTCGGGGTTGTTCGACCCCACTTCATGCAGCGCCAGCACGTGCAACACCACAAGCCCGAGAATCACGATGGGCAGCGCCACCACATGCAGGGCGAAGAAGCGGTTCAGGGTGATGCCCGAGATCAGGTAGTCGCCGCGAATCCACTGGGTCAGGTCATTGCCGATCACTGGAATCGCGCCGAACAGCGAGATGATCACCTGCGCGCCCCAGTACGACATCTGCCCCCATGGCAGCAGATAGCCCATGAAGGCCTCGGCCATCAGCGCCAGGTAGATCAGCATGCCAAAGATCCACACCAGCTCCCGGGGCTTCTGATAAGAGCCGTAGAGCAGCCCGCGGAACATGTGCAGGTAGACGACGATGAAGAACGCCGACGCGCCCGTGGAGTGCAGCAGGCGCAGGATCGAGCCGTATTCCACGTCGCGCATGATGTACTCGACGGACGCGAACGCTTCCTCCGCCGAGGGCGTGTAGCTCATCGTCAGCCAGACCCCGGTGACGATCTGGTTCACCAGCACCAGCAGGGCCAGGGAGCCGAAAAAATAGAAGAAGTTGAAATTCTTGGGGGCGTAATACTTGCTCAGATGCTCTTCCCACATGGAGGTCGCCGGGAAGCGCGCATCGATCCAGTCCATGAATTTGCTCATTACGCTTTCTCCTGATCGACACCAATGACGATGATTGAGTCCGACTCGTAGGAATGCGGCGGCACTGGCAGATTCAGGGGTGCTGGTTGCGCCTTGTAGACGCGCCCGGCCAGGTCGTAATGGGAGCCGTGACAAGGACAGAAGTATCCGCCGACCCAGTCTTTGCCCAGGTCTGCGGGCGCCACTTCAGGGCGGAACGTGGGCGAGCAGCCCAGGTGGGTACAGATTCCGATCAACAACAGCATTTCAGGCTTGATCGAACGAACCACCGGATCAACGTAGGCAGGTTGCGTGGAGTTCTTGGATTCGGGGTCGGAGAGCTGGGCGGTGATCTTGCCCAGATTGGTGAGGATTTCCGGCGTGCGGTGGACGATGAAGACCGGCTGGCCGCGCCATTCGGCAATCATCTGCTGGCCTGGCTCGATCTTGCTGATATTGACCTTAACGGGGGCGCCAGCCGCTTTGGCCTTGGCACTGGGAACCCATGATCCCACGAACGGGATCGCAGCCCCCACCGCTCCCGCTGCGCCCACCACGGACGTGGCGGCAACAAGGAAGCGACGCCGGCCTGCATTCACGCCGTCATTGCTCATTCCATGCTCTCCCATCAGCTTTTAGAAGCCTGCTTGGTCAGGCTTCGCTTCGAATTATTTTTCTAGCTGTCGATACATCCTGCCAAAAGCAGTCAGAGCTTCCTTTCGATCCTTGCGGGTACTGCCTTTTGGCGAAAACTGGGAGGCCTTATGGAGCGGGGCATCCACGGGCGATTCGTGTCGTCACAACCAATAATAGACGCCCATAAAAAAACGCCCAGTGCCGAGAGGCAACTGAGCGTTCTTTTTGAACGAAAAGCGAATTAACGCTTCGAGTACTGCGGACGCTTACGCGCTTTACGCAGACCGACTTTCTTACGTTCAACTTCACGAGCATCGCGAGTCACGAAGCCTGCTTTGCGCAGAGCGCTGCGCAGGGTTTCGTCGTAGGACATCAGAGCGCGGGTGATACCGTGGCGGATTGCGCCAGCTTGACCACTCACACCACCGCCGATGACGGTGACGTAGATGTCGAACTTTTCAACAGTCTCGGTCAGTTCCAGCGGCTGACGAACTACCATGCGGGCAGTTTCGCGGCCGAAGAACGAGTCCAGCGAGCGGTTGTTGATGGAGATGTTACCGGTACCTGGACGCAGGAAAACGCGTGCGGTTGCGGTCTTGCGACGGCCAGTGCCGTAATTTTGAGTCGCCGACATAATGAACTATTCCGTTAAAACTTCAGTTCTTGGGGCTGCTGAGCAGTATGAGGGTGTGCAGCGCCCGCATAGACTTTCAGCTTACGATACATGTCGCGACCCAGCGGGTTCTTAGGCAGCATGCCTTTGACCGCGGTCTCGATCACGCGCTCAGGAGCTTTGGCGATCAGCTTTTCAAAGTTGATCGACTTGATCCCGCCCGGGAAACCGGAGTGAGAGTAGTAGATCTTGTCGGAGGTCTTGGCACCGGTAACGCGGATTTGCTCAGCGTTGATAACGACGATGTAGTCGCCGGTGTCAACGTGCGGAGTGTATTCCGGTTTGTGCTTGCCACGCAGACGGCTCGCGATTTCAGTGGCCAAACGACCCAGGGTCTGGCCAGCAGCGTCGACGACGAACCAGTCGCGCTTTACTGTTTCCGGTTTAGCGGTAAAAGTTTTCATTCTTTATAGCCTCAAAGGCCGCCCTGAAAAATAGACGGCGGAGCATACTCATTAGTACGGTCTTTGACAAGTCAAAGGCCGCCGGGCACGAACGCTATAGGGGGCTCGGGTCAGCGCGTTCGATCGCAGCGGTATCTTGTGTCGCGGGGCATCACTCCCACGACAAAGAGACGCGGAATTATGCAGATTGCGAAAAAAATTTCAACCTGCTTTTATGGCTCTTTTAAAAAGGAGAGCCAGATGGACTATCGCAAACTGGGCAGAACCGATCTCAATGTCAGCGCAATCTGCCTCGGCACGATGACCTGGGGCGAGCAAAACAGCGAGTCCGAGGCCTTCGCCCAGATCGAGCGCGCCAAGGCTGCGGGGGTCAATTTCATCGACACCGCCGAGATGTATCCGGTCCCGCCCAAGAAAGAAACCTACGCCAGCACCGAAACCATCATCGGCAACTGGTTCAAGAAGAGCGGCGACCGCGCCGACTGGATCCTGGCCAGCAAGATCGCCGGCCCCGGCAACGGCATCGACTACATTCGCGACGGCAAGCTGAAATTCAACCGCGATCACATCACTGCGGCCCTGGACGCCAGCCTCAAGCGCCTGCAGACCGACTACCTGGACCTCTATCAACTGCACTGGCCGGAGCGCAGCACCAACTTCTTCGGAAAATTGGGCTACACCCACAGCGACGAGCAGTTCACCCCGCTGCTGGAAACCCTCGAAGCGCTGAACGAGCAGGTCAAGGCCGGCAAGATCCGCCACGTGGGCCTGTCCAACGAGAGCGCCTGGGGCACGATGAAGTACCTGGCCGAGTCCGACACCCACGGCCTGGCGCGTCCGGTGTCGATCCAGAACCCGTACAACCTGCTCAACCGCAGCTTTGAGGTGGGCCTGGCCGAGGCCGCGATTCGCGAAGAGTGCGGCCTGCTGGCCTATTCGCCGATGGCTTTTGGCCTTTTGTCGGGCAAATACGCCGATGGCGCACGCCCACCGAAAGGCCGCCTGAGCCTGTACAGCCGCTTCACGCGCTACTTCAACCCGCAATCGGAAGCCGCATGCGCCCGTTATGTGGCGCTGGCTCGCGAGCACGGCCTGGACCCGGCGCAGATGGCGCTGGCGTTCGTCACCGGCCGCGCGTTCGTGACTAGCAACATCATCGGCGCGACCACGCTGGAGCAGTTGGACAGCAACCTGGCGAGCGCCGAGCTGGTGCTGTCGGAAGAAGTGCTGGCGGGGATCGAAGCGATTCACAAGGATCAGCCGAACCCTGCGCCTTAACGCTTACCCCCTATAGAAGCGCGCTTGCCCGCGATTGCGGTGTGT
>CAURWS010000427.1:0-4388 GCA_963528485.1 uncultured Pseudomonas sp.
CGCCTGGGCTGATGCCGACAGCGGCCAGACCATCAAGGTCAACAACCCGTCGAACAACGAGATTCTGGGCACCGTGCCCAAGATGGGCGCTGCCGAAACCCGCCGTGCCATCGAGGCCGCCGACAAAGCGTTGCCGGCCTGGCGTGCACTGACCGCCAAAGAGCGTGGCGCCAAGCTGCGTCGCTGGTTCGAGCTGATGATCGAAAACCAGGACGACCTCGGTCGCCTGATGACCCTAGAGCAAGGCAAACCGCTGACCGAAGCCAAGGGCGAAATCGCCTACGCTGCCTCCTTCATCGAGTGGTTCTCTGAAGAAGCCAAGCGTATCTACGGCGACGTGATTCCGGGCCACCAGCCGGACAAACGCCTGATCGTGCTGAAACAGCCTATCGGCGTGACCGCAGCGATCACCCCGTGGAACTTCCCGGCCGCGATGATCACCCGTAAAGCCGGCCCTGCGCTGGCCGCTGGTTGCACCATGGTCTTGAAGCCTGCATCGCAAACCCCTTACTCCGCACTGGCGCTGGCTGAGCTGGCCGAGCGCGCTGGCATCCCGGCTGGTGTGTTCAGCGTCGTCACCGGCAGTGCCGGCGATATCGGCACCGAGCTGACCAGCAACCCGATCGTGCGCAAACTGTCGTTCACCGGCTCGACCGAAATCGGTCGTCAGCTGATGGCCGAATGTGCCCACGACATCAAGAAAGTCTCGCTGGAACTGGGCGGCAACGCGCCGTTCATCGTGTTCGACGACGCGGACCTGGATAAGGCCGTCGAAGGCGCGATCATCTCCAAATACCGCAACAATGGTCAGACCTGCGTCTGCGCCAACCGCATTTACGTGCAGGATTCGGTCTACGACGCGTTCGCCGAGAAGCTGCAAGCAGCAGTCGCCAAGCTGAAAGTCGGCGACGGCATGGCTGAAGGCACCACCACTGGCCCGCTGATCGACGAAAAAGCAGTCGCCAAGGTCAGGGAACACATTGCTGATGCCTTGGGCAAAGGCGCGAAAGTGCTCAGCGGTGGCAACAGCCTGCAAGGCAACTTCTTCGAACCGACTATTCTGGTCAACGTGTCCAAGGACGCAGCCGTGGCCAAGGAAGAAACCTTTGGCCCGTTGGCGCCGCTGTTCCGCTTCAAAGACGAAGCTGAAGTGATCGCCATGGCCAACGACACCGAGTTCGGTCTGGCGTCGTACTTTTACGCTCAGAACATGAGCCGCGTGTTCCGCGTGGCCGAGGCGCTGGAGTACGGCATGGTGGGTATCAACACCGGCCTGATCTCCAACGAGGTCGCGCCGTTCGGTGGCGTCAAGGCCTCGGGCCTGGGCCGTGAAGGCTCCAAGTACGGCATCGAAGACTACCTGGAAATCAAATACCTCTGCCTCTCCGTTTGAAGCTGCTGCGTTCGGTGAGGCTGCGTTGGCAAGGTTCGAAAAAATACTCATTGGCTGGAGCCAACTCCGTTTTTTTCAAACCTTGCCGCCTTGCCTGACCGTCGCTCGCGACGCTTCAAATAGCGGTAGAAGATTCAACCCGCGCAGCGCGAGAGCGACGTTGCGCGGGTGTTTGTAGCAGCAAAACCCATTTGCAGGCCGGGAGGCCGCGGCAGTCGATCATCGCATGCTGCCGCTGTTGACCCCCGCCGCTTTATCCTTGAACCACGCCGCCCGATGAGCGGTGAATGAGGAAGACATGAGCAAAACCAACGCATCCCTGATGAAACGCCGCGAAGCCGCTGTACCCCGCGGCGTTGGTCAAATTCACCCGATCTTCGCCGAATCCGCGAAGAACGCTACCGTAACTGACGTTGAAGGTCGTGAGTTCATTGACTTCGCCGGCGGTATCGCAGTCCTGAACACCGGTCACCTGCACCCGAAAATCGTCGCTGCCGTGCAAGAACAGCTGACCAAGCTGACCCACACCTGCTTTCAGGTGCTGGCCTACGAGCCTTACGTTGAGCTGTGCGAAAAAATCAACGCCAAGGTGCCGGGCAATTTCGACAAGAAAACCCTGCTGGTCACCACCGGTTCCGAAGCCGTTGAAAACGCCGTCAAGATTGCCCGCGCTGCCACTGGCCGTGCTGGCGTGATCGCGTTCACCGGTGCTTACCACGGCCGCACCATGATGACCCTGGGTCTGACCGGTAAAGTCGTGCCGTACTCGGCCGGCATGGGCCTGATGCCAGGCGGCATCTTCCGCGCGCTGTACCCGAACGAGCTGCACGGCGTAAGCGTTGACGACTCCATCGCCAGCATCGAGCGCATCTTCAAGAACGACGCCGAGCCAAAAGACATCGCCGCAATCATCATCGAGCCAGTGCAGGGCGAAGGCGGTTTCTACGTCGCGCCTAAAGCCTTCATGGCTCGCCTGCGCGAACTGTGCGACAAGCACGGCATCCTGCTGATCGCTGACGAAGTGCAGACCGGCGCTGGCCGTACGGGCACCTTCTTCGCCATGGAGCAGATGGGCGTGACTGCCGACCTGACCACCTTCGCCAAATCCATCGCTGGCGGCTTCCCGCTCGCGGGCGTTTGCGGCAAGGCCGAATACATGGATGCCATCGCGCCAGGCGGACTGGGCGGCACCTACGCCGGTAGCCCGATCGCCTGCGCGGCGGCTCTGGCGGTAATGGAAGTGTTCGAAGAAGAGCACCTGCTGGATCGCTGCAAAGCGGTAGGTGAGCATCTGGTCACTGGCCTGAAAGCCATTCAGGCCAAGAATCCTGGCGTGATCGGCGAAGTTCGTGCCCTGGGTGCGATGATCGCAGTCGAGTGCTTCGAAAACGGCGACACCCACAAGCCAAACGCAGCTGCTGTGGCTTCCGTCGTGGCCAAGGCGCGCGAGAAGGGTCTGATCCTGCTGTCCTGCGGCACCTACGGCAACGTTCTGCGCGTTCTGGTCCCGCTGACCTCGCCAGACGAGCAACTGGACAAAGGCCTGAAGATCATCGAAGAGTGCTTCGCTGAACTGGCTTGATGCCCATGAGGGGGGCACGATTGATCAAATTGTGACCACTTCGTCAGAAAAAACCTGCTTCGGCAGGTTTTTTCGTTTATTGGCGCCAGAAAATTCGCTTTTGCCCTGTCTCACCCGCCGCTCTTTGACTAATGTACGAAGACTGATGCCGGAGAGTCATGATGACCGTTGTAGAGGCGCCTGCTGTTCCTCGTGTGTTGATCGCCGAGGCGGACCCTTGGGCACGCGAGATGCTCAGTGAACTCGTGCTGGATGTGCGCTGCGATGCACAGCTTGATGTGTGCCCGGATGGCAAAAAGGCCGTTGAGCTCATGCGCGGCTACATTCCTGATCTGGTGATCGCCTCCCGCGAGCTGCCTGGCGTCGACGGGCTGAGCCTTCTGCGCGGCGTGCGTATGCTCAAGCGCCAGCCTGCTGTGCGTTTCATTCTTCTGAGTAATCGCAACGATAGCGCCAGCGTGCGCGAAGCCGTGCAACTGGCCCCCACCGCTTACCTCACCAAACCCCTGAATATCGACAGCCTGCGTCAGCGCCTGGAAAACCTGCTGCTCAAGGACGGCGCGGCCATTGCCTGCGAAGTGCCTGCGCTGGCGCCGGGAGTGGGGCTGGATGCGTTTCTGGAAAAACGTCGCGAGCTGGCCGATGGCGGCCCGTTGTATGTCGACGTTCGCGACGTCATCGCCCGCAGCCGCGGCCCGGCCGGGCTCGACCTCAAGCTGCTGGAGCAGGAGCTGATCGAGGACCCGCACGTCACCGCCGTGCTGATCGCGGCAGCCGGCAGCGCGTCGCAGCATCAGGGCAAGCCGCTGCAGACACTTGCGCAGGCCCTGGCCGTGCTGGGCGCGACTCAGAGTGCCAATCTGGTGCAGGGGCTGGCGCTCAAGCGCGGCGCGATTCTGACGGACGAAGCACTGATTCTGCAGGCCAGCCAGATCTGGGAAGTCTCGCGACGCACGGCAGGCTACGCGCAGATTCTCGCCCGCACGCTGGATCTCAATCACGAGCGCTGTTATTGCGCGGGTCTGCTTCGGGGGCTGGGGGATCTGTCGGTGATTCGCTGCCTTCAGGAATGGCTGCAGGCTGGCGGCACGCTGGACGACGCCACGATCGCCCGCGCGCTTGAGCAGTACGCCGCCGCGTTCGGCTCGGCGCTGCGCACCCGCTGGCGCCTGCCGCTGGAGCTGCGCGAGCTGATTGCCGCCGTTTATCAGTACAACACCGGCGTTTACACACGCGAGGTGCTGGCGATGAATCTGGCGGGGCAGATGGGCAGGCTTGGGGAGGAGGATCCTCTCGAAACGCTGGCCAAGAGCAAATCGGCGCGGTTGTTGAAGGTCAATGCGTCGGATCTGGAGCGGGTGCGCAACAAGCTGGTGGCTTGATTAACGGCATCGATATCGGACGCGAATCAGC
>CAURWS010000428.1:0-4383 GCA_963528485.1 uncultured Pseudomonas sp.
CCAAGCACGAAGGCCGCAACCGCACTGCGCTGTGGCAAAGCGTGTAAGCGAGGGCCCCCCATTTATCCGTGACGGGCGGGCGCCCTGAGGATCTGTGCCACCTTGCCGCGAAACAGCTCCAGCCGATCTTCCGGCGCGTCATGCTCAACCACCAGCGCGCCGACTTCTTCGCACGGCGCCACCTGATAATGGGCGATGCTCGACAGCTTCTGGTTGATCACCGCCACCGCCACCTGCCCGCTGCGCGCCACCACCGCGCGCTTGAACTCGGCCACGTCCATGTCGAACGCGGTTACGCCCTTCACCGCATCCAGCGCGCAGGCGCCGAGAAAGCACAGGTCGAAATTGAAGTGGGTCAACTGCTGAATCGTCGTGAAACCATAGGTGCTGCCCGCCACAGGGCTCAGCCGTCCGCCCAGCAGAATCACCTCGACCAACGGCAGCTTCATCAACTCCACGGCAATCAGCGGCGCGTTGGTGGTGACCGTCAGCGCCAGCTGCGGGTCGATGGCGCGGGCAATGGCCAGGTTGGTCGAGCCGCCGTCGATGAACACATGCTGCCCCGCACTCATCAGCCCCGCCCCGGCCATGCCCAGCGTGCGCTTTCGGTCCGGTTCGTGCTCGATGCGCGCCGTGATTGGCCCGTCAGACGCCAGCGAAATCGCCCCGCCGTACACCCGTTTGCACAACCCGGCAGCGGCCAACGCCCCCAGATCACGACGAATCGAATGCTCGGACACATTGAACTCAGCGGCCAGATCCGCCGCAATCACCCGCCCGTGCATGGCCAGGCGCTCGGTGATCAGACGCTGGCGCTCGCCGGGAAAGGCTTCGGGATTGGCAGACATAAAGGCCTCGACATCAAGCGTAAGTGAGCATGAACGAGCAGGATCATGGGGGGTGATAGTCGGGGCTGTCAAACGACCTGATATTCCCGAGCCGAGGCGTCATTTCTGACCCACGTGCACTCGCCTGAACCCACGCTGATTTTTGCACTCCATCCTTCTTACGCCCTTAACGGAGACATCCGACATGAAAATCGATTTGACCGGCAAAACCGCTCTGGTAACAGGTTCGACGCTGGGCATCGGCTACGCCATCGCCAAGGGCCTGGCCGAAACGGGCGCCGAGGTGATCGTCAATGGCCGTAAGCAGGAGGCCGTGGAGGCGACCGTCAAACGCATCGCAGGTGAAGTGCCTGGCGCAAAATTGCGCGGCGTCGCCACGGACGTCGGCACCGCCGAAGGGTGCGAAGCCTTGGTCAAGGCCGTGCCGCAAGTCGACATTCTGATCAACAACGTCGGCATCTATGGCCCGCAGGATTTCTTCGAAACGCCGGATGACGTCTGGCAGCGCTTCTTCGACGTCAACGTCATGTCCGGGATTCGCCTGTCCCGCGCTTACGCCGACGCCATGGCCAAGCGCGGCTGGGGCCGTATCGTGTTCATCTCTTCCGAATCGGCGCTGAACATCCCGGCGGACATGATTCATTACGGTTTCACCAAGACCTCCAACCTGTCGATCTCTCGCGGCCTGGCCAAGCGTCTGGCAGGCACGGGCGTGACCGTCAACGCCGTGTTGCCTGGCCCGACGCTGTCTGAGGGCGTGGCCGACATGCTCAAGGACGAGGTGGCGAAAACCGGTAAATCACTGGAAGAAAGTGCTGCGGCGTTTGTCATGGAACACCGCCCCAGCTCGATCATTCAACGCGCGGCAAGCATCGAGGAAGTGGCGAACATGGTGGTGTACGTGTCGTCGAAGCAGGCTTCTGCAACGACGGGCGCGGCGCTGCGCGTGGATGGCGGCGTGGTCGATACCATCGCCTGAGGGCAGGTCAGAACGACGGTGACCAGGGGTTCACGTCAGTGATACCCCTGGCCTTTCTCGGCGGTATCAAAGTGTCTATTCCTCCTCTTCTTCCTCGTCGTCCACCAGGGTGAACCAGGGTTTCAATTCGCTCAGCTCGGAATTGTCTGACTCCGCTCTGGCCCTCCCGATACGGGGAAAGTCAGTGGGTTTGAGTGATACGGACGAGTCCACGATTGCAGCGCTCGTCAATACAACGGATTTGTCAGCCATGTTTGAGCCTCCCTGTCCAAAGATGCGCGTTGCGAAAGAACGCGGGTTCACTATAGACCAGCCTTGTGAACCACTCGTCGATTCGCGACCCGCTGGTCAGTCAATGGAATCAGGGGTCAGAACTCACCGTATTCGGCGCGCATGCGGCCATTGCGTTTGACGTGGTAAAGCAGTCCGTCGACCTTCTCGATGAAGGACACAGCCGTATCGCCCGCCGACGGCACGATGGTTCCTACACCCAGACTCAGCGTGAGCAGCGGCGAAACCTCGGATTTCTCATGGGGTATCTGCTGTTGTCGCACCAGCTGCATGCATTTTTCCGCGACCCTGCGAGCCTTGTCCTGCGAGGTCTCCGGCAATAGCCAGACGAATTCTTCGCCGCCGATTCGGGCGATGAAATCCCGAGGATCATTCGCCGCCTGCGATAGCGAAGTGGCGACGGTGCGCAGCGCCTCATCGCCTTTGATGTGCCCGTAACGGTCGTTGTACTGCTTGAAGTAGTCGATATCCAGCATGATCAGCGACAGCGGCTGGCCGGTTTGCTGCGCGGCGCTCCACTCGCGTTCCAGCACGGTGTCGAACATGCGCCGGTTGGCGATGCCGGTCAGCCCGTCCTGGTAGGAAAAGGCTTCGAGCTGCTTCTGCAGGCGGATGAGATGCTCTTCGGTTTTCTTGCGCTCGCTGATGTCGAACATGAAGCCGACCAGCGCCTCGACCTCGCCGTTCTTGCGCACCACGTGAACCACGTCGCGAATCCAGACGTACTCGCCGTCCTTGGTCAGCGCGCGGTAATCGGCTTCGTGATCGACACCGGCCTTGGACTGCGACACGCAAAAGTTGACCACGTAATCGCGATCGTCCGGGTGCATGCGCTCGACCCAGTCGTTGATGCCCACCCAGCTGCCCTGCTCCCAGCCCAGCAGGGTCTCGATCTGCGGGCCGATGTAGCTGAACGTCATGCTTTGCCAATCGATGCGCCAGGGAATGGCCTTGGTCGATTCGAGCAGGGTCTTGTACACATCGCTGTCAGTGCCAGGTGGCAGAGATTCGTTGCTCATGGGCGCCCACGTTCCGCAGGAAGGAAAGGTGGTGACAGCATGTTGCCACCACTCACGGGGCGCAAGAGCGAGAATGGGTGAATCAGGGCGTTTCCAGATGGTTGGTCACTCTACGCAGACCAGCGCTGAGGGTGCGGCGATCGCAAACTGCGCCCGTGATCGCCGCCAGCGGGTTACTGCATCAACGAGTAGACCAGGGCCGAGATCGACACCAGGCCGATCACCACGACAAACACGTTCGACAGCTTGCCCGCATACCGACGCATCGCCGGGACTTTTCGTACGGCATACATCGGCATCAGGAACAGCAACGCGGCGATGACCGGGCCACCGAGGGTTTCGATCATGCCCAGAATGCTCGGGTTCAGGGTCGCCACCAGCCAGCAGACCACCAGCATGAAGCCCGCGGTCAGGCGATCCAGAGCACGCGGGGATGGGCGACGGCCGCTCTTGATCACCAGGCCTTTGAGACCCTCGCTTGCGCCAATGTAGTGGCCCAGAAACGACTTGGTGATCGCCACGAAGGCAATCAGCGGCGCGGCGAACGCGATGGTCGGGTTACTGAAATGGTTGGCCAGATAAGACAGGATCGACAGGTTCTGCGATTTGGCTTCGGCCAGTTGTTCCGGCGACAGGGTCAGCACGCAGCTGAACACGAAGAACAGCACCATAACCACCATCAACAGATGCGCGCGCCCCAGGATCTGCGAGCTGCGCTGATCGGCCTGTTCGCCGTACTGGCGCTTCTGGTCCACGGCGAACGCCGAGATGATCGGCGAATGATTGAAGGAGAACACCATCACCGGAATCGCCAACCACAGGGTGTGCAGGAGCGCCGAGGGCGCAGGCACACTGCTTGCCGTCGTCAGGATGCCGCCGGTCCAGTGCGGAATCAAAAACACCGCCAGAAACAGCAATGCGACGATAAACGGATAAACCATCAGGCTCATGGCCTTGACGATGAGCTGCTCGCCGCAACGCACCACTGCCAGCAGGCCAATGATCAGCACGAACGCCAGGATCGCCCGAGGCGGCGGCTGAACGTGCAGTTGGTGCTCCAGGAAGCTGCTGACCGTGTTGGTCAGCGCCACGCTGTAGATCAGCAGGATCGGGAACACGGCGAAGAAATACAGCAGGGTGATCAGCGTGCCGGCGGTCTTGCCGAAATGCTCCTCGACCACGTCAGTAATGTCGGCGCCTTCACGACCG
This sequence comes from uncultured Pseudomonas sp., assembly GCA_963528485.1. GTDB lineage: Bacteria > Pseudomonadota > Gammaproteobacteria > Pseudomonadales > Pseudomonadaceae > Aquipseudomonas. The sequence continues at coordinate 4,347 of CAURWS010000428.1, forward strand.
GACAGCACGAAGCGGGTCAGGCCACGGTGTGCATAAA
>CAURWS010000429.1:0-4378 GCA_963528485.1 uncultured Pseudomonas sp.
CTTGAAGAGTTGGTCAAGTCTTCGCATAAACGGGTGGCTGATCTGAACAATGCAACTTATCTCGCCATTCTGGTGCTGCGTTTTAATATTGTTATTTCCAATTGGCTTGATATCAAAAAGCAGTCATTCGATTTGCTGACTGCTTTCGACAAAGCCATTGATCGTTGACCGACGATCGTTGTACTCACCAATGAATATTTTGCGAGAATTGATATGACTTATATCATGGATGCACCCCTTCAATTACCCACGCCCGACATGGCTGCCTTTAATAACAGTCGCACTCAACTACGGCAACAGGCGTTGGCATTGGGCGATATTTACTTGTCCCGGCTGCGTGAAAAACTTCGCTCATTGCTTCTCGATCTAAAGCTCGCTGATGCGCAGGGCCTCAATACCCTGACCGTCACGCCCATCGCGCTCAAAACCGACGGTTTGCCAGAGCTGATCAAGACCATCATGGATTTGCGCGAACGGGCACCGGAGGGCTCAAGTGCCGTAATCGCCGAGCTGACCCGGGAGTTGGGAGAGGACTCGCGCGAGCGTATTTCCCACGTTGCCGACCACGTCGGCAGCCTGGACGACGCGCTGAGCAACTTCAGAGCGATTATTCTCGATGACGCCGATCCAGTGATCATCCGGCTGGAAGCGGAAATTGCTCCCGTCAGGGCCAGGATCGAAGAAGAGGGTAGGCCACTGGTCGAATTGCAGACGCAGGAGGCAGTCTTGAACAAGCTGATTGCCGAGGTGGAATCCATCAGTCTGCTGGACCGTCTGAAACCCTTGGTTGAATCGCTGGCCAAGCTGCTTGAGATTGACCCGAAAAATCCGCTGGTGGGCTCGATCCAAGCCGGGCTTGAAGGCCTGAAAAATCAGCTGAATCTGGGAATCGAATCTGTCAGGTACAGCCACCTGATTTCCCTCAGAGGCAGGCTGCAACGGGATCTGGATACGCTAACGCTCAGGTTGCGCGAACTTGAGAACGAGATCAGTGAGAGCGAACTCAAGATCGGGCAACTGAAAGCTTATCAAGAGCTGGCCGGGCATCACCTGGTTTACCTGCGAGAGGCCAGCGTCATCGTTCAAGCGATCAGGGGTTTTGCGCAGCAGAACCAACTCGATGCCAATGGTGACGTGGTCGAGCAGGTGGGTCGGTTCATCGAGAACGCCGCGGCCATGACGGCGTACCTGAACGGTTTGCTTCGAGAATGGCAGAGCTGATCTGCAACAACCTTGGGCGGGGACTCAGTCGCTGACGCTCAGCGCGGTCAACTCATGAAGGTCGGAGGCATCCCCCAACTCCGCCGCGCGCTGGTGATACGCAATAGCCAGTGCGCGGACTTGCGCATGGGAGGAGGACAGCAATGTCTTGCGACTGACCCGCAGGAAATTCAGGTTGCCGATGCGCAAAGCGGTTTCAAACCAGACCAGTGCCTGATCGATCAGGCCTTTATCAGCCAGCACCGCGGCGTGGCTGAACTGCCCACGAAAATCCCCACCCTCGGCCGAGCGCCTATACCAGTCATGGGCGGCGGCCAGATCACGCTCGCAGCACACGCCTTCTTCCAGGTATCGGCCCAGCATGTTCATCGATTTGGCGTGGCCCATCTGCGCGGCCTTGCGGTAGCAGGCCAGCGCGCGGGCCTGATCCTTGTTGACCCCACGGCCGGTGGCCAGCAGGTTGCCGTAGTTGTAGAAGCCCCAGTCGAGCTCGGCTTCGGCGGCTTGCCGATAAAACGCTGCCGCCTTGCTTGCATCGGGCTCGCAGCCCCAGCCATGTTCGTGGCAGCGTCCGGCCATATTGGTGGCCATGGCGTGGCCATTGCGCGCGGCGATCTGGAACCAGGTCAGGGCCAGTGCCGCGTCCTGTTCGATGCCGGTGCCGTCGAGAAGGATCTGGCCCAGCAATGCCTGTGCGTCGACCATGTTTTCCTGCGCGGCAATGAGGATTGCCCGTGCAGCGCTGGCAGGGTTTTCCTGAAGCATGTCACGCAGTTGTTGGCCGGTGAGTACATCTTCGCGTCGCAGCGTCCAGCTCATGAATCAGACCTCGACCCATTGGCGCAGCAGGTTGTGGTAGGTGCCGGTCAGCTGGATCAGCGAAGGATGATCGGGCACATCGCGGCTCAGTTGCTGGATGGCGGTGTCCATTTCGAACAGCAGGGTGCGGTGACCATCGTCACGCACCAGGCTCTGGGTCCAGAAGAACGAGGCATAGCGGGCGCCACGGGTCACGGCGTTGACTTTGTGCAGGCTGGTGGCGGGGTAGAGCAGCATATCACCGGCTGGCAGCTTGACCTCGCGAGTGCCGAAGGTGTCCTGAATCACCAGTTCGCCGCCGTCGTAATCGTCAGGGTCGCTGAAGAACAGCGTCGACGACAGGTCGGTGCGCACCCGCTCGATGCTGCCTCGGGCCTGACGCACCGAGTTGTCGATGTGGAAATCAAAACTGCCGCCGCCGGTGTAGCAGTTCACCAGAGGTGGAAACACCTTGTGCGGCAGAGCGGCAGACATGAACAGCGGGTTCTGCCACAGACGCTCGAGCATCGCGGCGCCGATTTCCTTTGCCAGCGGATGGCCTTCGGGCAGCTGCAGATTGTGCTTGGCCCTGGCCGACTGATGCCCGGCCGTGATCTTGCCGTCCGCCCATTCGGTCTGCTCCAGAGCTTCGCGGATGCGCAGCACTTCCTCGCGGGTGAACAGGCCGGGAATGTGTAGGAGCATGGCGCAGCCACTCTGTGTCGAAAAGGTAGCGAATGGTAGTGATTCTTATTGGCTGTGTACAACCCTTCGAGCGCGCGTAGACGGATGAGCGGGCGGAAACCGTAAAGCGAAAGTGTAAAGATTGTAAGTTTTATGCGAATACAAATGATTCCCATCTATATTCCGCGACCTCACACATTCCTTGGGGAAGGAAATCACTATGTCGCGCCAGCGCTTACAACCGTCCGTCAGTTCACCACGGCTTCTCGCTTCGGCGATCGGCATGGCGGTCACTGCCATGTCCGCATCGCAGTTGGCCCACGCCGCCGATGAGGCCGCGAAGAGCAACGGCAACGCCATTTCCCTGGGCGCGACTAGCATCACCGGTGAGGCTCAAGAGTCTACCGACTACAAGACCGAAAAAAGCGCATCGCAGAAGTACACCGCGCCGCTGAAAGACACCCCGCGCTCGGTCACCGTGATTCCTCAACAAGTGCTCAAGGACACCGCCGCCACCTCGCTGCAGGACGCGCTGCGCACCGTACCGGGCATCACCTTTGGTGCCGGTGAAGGCGGCAACCCGCAGGGTGACCGTCCGTTCATTCGTGGTTTTGACGCCCAGGGTGACACCTACATCGACGGCGTGCGTGACACCGGCGCGCAGAGCCGCGAGATCTTCGACATCGAATCGATCGAAGTCAGCAAGGGCCCGAACTCGGCCATGGGCGGTCGTGGCTCGGCGGGCGGCAGCATCAACCTGGTCAGCAAGCTGCCCAAAGCCAACGATTTCACCAACGGCGCGTTCACCTATGGCACCGACCAGACCCGCCGCTACACCCTGGATGTGAATCGCAAGTTCCTCGACACCGCAGCGTTCCGTTTGAACCTGATGAGCCACGAGCAGAACGTGGCTGGCCGCGACGCGATCAATTACGACCGTTGGGGCGTAGCGCCGTCGGTGACCTTCGGTCTGGGCACCGAGAATCGTCTGAACCTGAGCTACTACCACGTCGAAGGCAACGACCTGCCGGATTCGGGCATTCCGTATGGCTATGGCTCGACCTCCACCACGGCGGTTCACGTGCACGACAAGCCCACCGATGGCGGCAACAGCAACAACTTCTATGGTCTGAAGGATCGTGATTTCCGCAAGACCCGCAGCGACATCTCGACCATCAGCTTCGAGCATGACTTCAACGAAGACATGACGCTGAAGAACACCTTCCGTCACGGCAACGTCGGCCAGGACTACATCCTGACTCAGCCGGACGACAGCCAGCACAACGTCAACGCCCGTGGCACCGTCTGGCGCCGGGCCAACGCCCGCGTCAGCACCACTGAAACCACCACCAACCAGACCGATCTGTTCGGTACGTTCCAGCTCGCGGGCTTCAAGAACAGCTACTCCACGGGCCTTGAGCTGACCCGTGAAGTGAGCAAGGTCAGCGGTTATACCTTCTCCAACCCGGCCAACACCAACCCGACTGCGACTTCTCCGGGTGGCGTGGGCTGTCAGGTCGGTGAAGTCTACGGCGGCACCTGCACTTCGCTGAGCAACCCGAATCCGGACGACGACTACACCGGCACGATTGCGCGTAACTACAAAGGCACCAACACCATCGGGTTCACCCGCTCGCTGTATGCTTTCGACACCATCGAGCTGAACCCACAGTGG
>CAURWS010000430.1:0-4377 GCA_963528485.1 uncultured Pseudomonas sp.
AAAAGACGGTTTCCATTGCCTCGCCGATTGCCAACGCCTACATCGATTTTTCCAAGATGACCTGCTCGGTGGTCGCCGTAGTGACCGACGTCATTCGCGACGGCAAACCGGTGATCGGCTACGGCTTCAACTCCAACGGCCGCTACGGTCAGGGCGCCCTGATGCGCGACCGTTTTCTGGCCCGTGTGCTGGAAGCCGAACCGGAATCGCTGATCGACAAGGAGCACAACAACCTCGACCCGTTCGCCATCTGGAAAGCCCTGATGACCAACGAAAAACCCGGCGGCCATGGCGAGCGCTCGGTCGCTGTCGGCACCCTCGACATGGCGGTGTGGGACGCCGTGGCGAAGATTGAAGGCAAGCCGCTGTATCGCCTGCTGGCCGACCGTTATCGCGATGCCGTGGCCGACGACAAGGTCTGGGTCTACGCGGCGGGCGGTTATTACTACCCCGGCAAGGACCAGAGCAAGCTCAAGGCAGAAATGCAGAGCTATCTGGATCGCGGCTACGACGTGGTGAAAATGAAAATCGGCGCCGTGCCCCTGGCCGAAGACATCCGTCGCATCGAAGCGGTGCTGGAAGTGGTGGGCGATGGCCAGCGTCTGGCGGTGGACGCCAACGGCCGCTTCGACCTCAAGACCGGCATTGCCTACGCCGAAGCCATCAAGCCGTACAACCTGTTCTGGTACGAAGAAGTCGGCGACCCGCTGGACTACGCGCTGCAGGCGGAACTGGCCAATCACTACGAGCTGCCGATGGCCACCGGGGAAAACCTGTTCTCCCATCAGGACGCACGCAACCTGCTGCGCCACGGCGGCATGCGCCCGGATCGCGATTTCCTGCAGTTCGACTGCGCACTGTCCTACGGCCTGGTGGAATACCTGCGCACCCTCGACGTGATGAAGGAACTGGGCTGGTCGACCCGCCGCGTCGTACCTCACGGCGGCCACCAGATGTCGCTGAACATCGCAGCCGGCCTGCATCTGGGTGGCAACGAATCCTACCCGGACGTGTTCCAGCCGTTCGGCGGGTTTGCCGATGGTATTCGTGTCGAGAACGGCTATGTCGGCCTGCCGGACATTCCGGGGGTGGGTTTCGAAGCCAAGTCGGCGCTGTACGCAGTGATGCGCGAACTGGGTGAGGGTGCCTGAATCCTGCTCGCCCCTGTAGGCGTGAACTTGCTCGCGATTGCGGTTTATTTGCCCTGAATGTGCCGACTGACACAACGCTATCGCGAGCAAGCTCACGCCTACGGATCGGTTCTCTACGACTCCAGTCCTTTCCCCTCATACAAAAACAACAGTGAGGCATCCCATGGAACAGGCTTCGACACGCTGGTATTCCCAGCTCTACGTTCAAGTGCTGATCGGCATCGTCATCGGCGGGGCGATCGGCTTCTTTCTCCCGGACATTGGCGCCAAGCTGCAACCCTTCGCCGATGGCTTCATCAAGCTGATCAAGATGCTGCTGGCGCCGATCATTTTCGGCACCGTGGTGGTCGGCATCGCCAAGATGGGCAGCGTCAAGGAGGTCGGGCGCATCGGTGCCAAGGCGCTGATCTACTTTGACTGACCGTGCTGGGCGTGTTGTTGCTGACCTCCAAAGGCTCGGCGGGCGTGGCGGGCGCCGGTTTCGTCACCCTGGCGGCGACGTTGTCGGTGTTCCACGGCATTCCCATGATCGGTCTGGTGTTGCTGCTGGGCGTTGACCGTTTCCTCAATGAAGCGCGGGCGGTGACCAACCTGAATGGCAATGGCATCGGCACCATCGCCATTGCCAAATGGGACGGCTCGTTCGACAAGGCCAAGGCGGCGAAAGAAATCGCCGTGATGAATGAGGGCAGTGGAAAACGCGCTCAGGCGTTGAATCCGGCCCGCGTCGGTAAGTCGCAGGTCTGAGGCGCAAAGGCAGGCTGTCGGTGGCGTGCGCCGACGGCCCGGTCTTGCGTGAATTCTCGTGTTACAACTCGTGGGGATGGGCGGTGGTAGACTCTCGCCACTTCAGACGAGGAGCGACAGACGTGCGCAAGATGGCAATGATGGTGGCGGTATTGATGCTGGCAGGTTGTGATGCCGGTAAACCGGCCCCGACACCCAAGGTATCGACCGCTGATTCGGTCGCAGAAGCACCGACCCCGGCTTCGCCACAGTGGACCATTCGCGTTCATTTGAAAGAAGCTCTGAGCGACATGACCTACTGGCTGGTCGAGCACCATTATCCGTCCTACGTGGTCAAGGTCGACGGCAAGGAAGTGGTCATGATCGGCCCGTTCGACAACCAGGATGCCGCCGAAAAAGCCAAGACCGACATCGACGCCGCGCTGGTCAAGGGCCATCGCCTGTCGCAACTGGAAGTGATCGCGCCCAAATCCTGAGCCTCGCCTGCGATGTAACGCGACACCCCGCCAAGGCTGTGCCACCCTTCAGTCACGCGCTCGAATACTCGGGCGCGTGAATCGGGAATCGCCGCTATGGACGAGATTCAACGCCTCAGTGACCTGCTGAGCGCCAACCAGCGTTATGAAGAGCAAAAGCATCAGCGCTTTGTCGACGATCTGGCGCAATGGAATGCCAGCATCGAAGCCCTGTATCAGACCGTCGAAGGCTGGCTCAAGCCGCTGGTCGACGCCGGCCAGACCCGCTTCGAATACGAGCCGCACCTGGCCCAGAGCAAGGGCTATCCCGATGAAAACTCCCCATTCATGACCCGCCGCATGGGCTTCTTTCTGGGCGCCCACGAAGTGTCCTTCGTGCCTGATGCCATGGGCTCGAAAGGGCAGGTGAGTGTGTCGGTGGGCGGTGTGAGCCTGCATGGGCAGGAGAAATACAGCCTGTATCGCGAAGCCGGGCAGCGCGACTGGCTACTGAAGAAGACCGTGGGCGTGAAAGACTCGGAACCCCTGATCTTTACGGCGGATTATTTCGGCAAGTTGCTGCAGGGCGTGGTGCCGCAACGTCAGGGTTAAGCGAAAGGATCGCAGCGAACGCGAAATTGTGGGAGCCAGCGGCTCCCACAGATCGATTGCGCCTGCCTGGATTTTGGTAGGCCGCAATGTCTTAACGACGACCCAGCAACAGACCTACCACCAGACCAAACCCGGCGGAGATCGCGACGGTCTGCCATGGATGGCCGCCGATGTAGTTTTCGGTGGCTTGCACGGCCGGCTTGGTCTTGTCCCGCACACTACCCAGAGAATCCACGGCCTGCTTGAGCTTGAGGCTCAGCTGCGCGCGCACGGTTTCTGCCTCTTCGCCGACCAGCGAAGCGCTGTCCTTGAGCAGTTTGTCGGACTCTTCGATGAGGGCCGCCAATTCGCTGAATGCTTGATCCTGGATCTGTTCGGCGGCGTTTTGGGCAGCAGTTTTACGAGCCATGGCAAATTTCCTTTCAGTTGATGATGGCAGTGAGCAATGGAGTCGCGCGGGTCCGCAAAAGTTGCAGCGTATTTCGAGGTCGGCGCAAAAAGTGCGACGAATGTGATCGGGTATCCTGTGCCTGGGGTGTAAGATGCTGGCGCGTTCCGGGTGGCATCAGCCCTGGGCGCAGCGTCCTGTTTTTGCACACAGAGGTAACCGACATGAGTTTCAACCTGGCCAACAAAACCCTTGCCGAGCGCGCCGAGATCGAGGACGAAAAATCCCGCTTGTACGAGTTGTGGCAGAGCAACCTGGGCAAGGCCAAGGGCGAAGCGGCCCGTCTGATGGGCGAGCGCGCCAAGCGCAAAGGCAAGTGGTCGGAGTGGGTGCGCTCGGAGCTTGACGCCATGTCGCCGCCCGAGTACGCCAACATGGTGCGCGCCGAAGTCAATCGCCTGGTCGCCGCCGCCCGCGCCTGACGCGCGACAAACCCGGATGCCTGGCGGGTTTACCCAACAGCCGCTCACAGGCAGAATTCAGCGATCTTGATCACCGTGAGCCTGTTTGAACATGCACGACGTCAGCATCCATCGTTACGCACCTGGGGACGAACAAGGCATCGTCGATCTGATTGTGCCGATCCAGCGCGAAGAATTCGGCATCGATATCTCGGCTGAAGACCAGCCTGACTTGCTGGACATTGCCCGGTTCTATCAGACCGGCACCGGTGATTTCTGGGTGGCTCGTGGCGATGGCAAGGTCATCGGCACCATCGCCCTGAAGGACATCGGCAATCACCAGGTTGCCCTGCGCAAGATGTTTGTCGCCGCCAGTTGGCGAGGGAAGGAACATGGTGTCGCCAGGCGCCTGCTCGAGCATCTGATCGAAGCCGCACGGGAGCGTGGGGTGAAGCGAATCTACCTGGGCACCACCGCGAAATTCCTCGCAGCGCATCGATTCTATGAGCGTCACGGTTTCGAGTTGATCGAACAGGAGGCCCTGCCTGCGAGCTTCCCGTTGA
>CAURWS010000431.1:0-4367 GCA_963528485.1 uncultured Pseudomonas sp.
GCCCTTATCAGCTGGAAGGCCTGAGCTGGATGCAGGCGCTGCGCGAGCTGGAAGTCGGCGGCGTGCTGGCCGATGACATGGGCTTGGGTAAAACGCTACAGACCCTCGCCCACCTGCTGATGGAAAAACAGGCCGGACGGCTGGATCAGCCCGCGCTGGCGGTGATGCCCACCAGCCTGATCCCCAACTGGGTCGACGAAGCCAGGCATTTCACCCCCCAGCTCAAGGTGCTGGCCCTGTACGGCGCCAATCGACACACCGACTTCAAGCATTTGAAGGATTACGACCTGATCCTGACCACCTACGCCCTGTTGCCCCGGGACGTGGAAACCCTCGGCAAGCAGCTGTTCCATGTGCTGGTACTCGACGAAGCGCAGTACATCAAGAACCCCACCAGCAAAGCCGCGCAGGCAGCCCGGCGGCTCAACGCTCGCCAGCGCCTGTGCCTGAGCGGCACACCACTGGAGAATCACCTGGGCGAACTGTGGTCGCTGTTCCACTTCCTCATGCCCGGCTGGCTGGGCGATGTGAAGCAGTTCAGCAGCAACTACCGCACGCCCATCGAACGCCTCGGCGACGAAACCCGTCTGCAACACCTGAACGCGCGCATCAAGCCGTTCCTGCTGCGCCGCACCAAGGAGCAGGTGGCCACCGAGCTGCCGCCCAAGACCGAGATCATCCACTGGGTCGAGCTCAACGACGCGCAGCGGGACGTCTACGAAACCATGCGCCTGGCCATGGACAAAAAGGTGCGTGACGAGATCACCACCAAGGGCGTGGCGCGCAGCCAGATCATCATTCTTGAAGCCTTGCTCAAGCTGCGTCAGGTCTGCTGCGACCTGCGGCTGGTCAAGAGCGCGCCGGCCAGCGGTCGTCACTCAAGCTCCGCCAAGCTGGAAAGCCTCATGGACATGCTCGAAGAACTGCTGGCGGAGAATCGCAAGATCCTGCTGTTCTCGCAGTTCACCTCGATGCTGGGGCTGATAGAAGCCGAACTGGCCCAGCGCGGCATCGAATACGCCCTGCTGACCGGCCAGACCAAGGATCGCCGCACGCCGGTGCAGGACTTTCAAAGCGGCAAGCGCTCGATCTTCCTGATCAGCCTCAAGGCGGGCGGCACCGGCTTGAACCTGACCGCCGCCGACACCGTGATCCACTACGACCCGTGGTGGAACCCGGCAGCGGAAAACCAGGCCACCGACCGCGCCTACCGCATCGGCCAGGAAAAACCGGTATTCGTCTACAAGATGATCGCCCGCGGCACGGTGGAGGAGAAAATCCAGCACCTGCAGCAGGAGAAATCGGCGCTGGCGTCAGGCGTGCTGGATGGGCGCAAGGCTGGCGACTGGAAGCTGCAGGATGACGACATCGAAGCGCTGTTCGCGCCGTTGCCTTTGCCGCCCAAAAAAGCAAAACGCTAATCCGGGCATCCCGAAAGCAGCACTACAGAAGGGCTGTGCAACAGGTTCACCCACAGCGTTCATCCTGCCAAAACCGAATCTTCGGCCCACTGCACATAACACACCATCACCGGCATGCCGTGTTCGGCGCAGAAATCCAGCCAGCGCAGCTGGTTGTCCTGCAGGCGATCTCCAGGGCCTTTGACTTCGATCATCCGGTAGCTGCGCTGCGCGGGGTAGAACTGGATGAGGTCGGGCATGCCGGTACGATTGGCCTTGATGTCCTGCAGCAGGCGGCGGAACCAGCACTTGAGGTGCTGCGCGGGCAAGCAATGCAGCGCCTGTTCCAGCAAGGCCGGGGTCACGGTGCCCCAGAACACGAAAGGTGATTGCAACCCGAACTTGTCGACGTAGGTCTGGCGAATCACGTCCAGATAATGCTCATCGTCCAGCTGCGCCAGGCAGGCATCGAACAGCGCCGCGCGACGCTGGTAGAAATCCGGGCTGTAGAGATCGCTCGGCGCGCTGTGAAACGGATGAAAGAACGCCCCCGGCAACGGCGCGAACACCGCCGGCCAGCACAGCAGGCCGAACAGCGAGTTGATCAGCGCATTCTCGACGTAATGCACCTCGCTGCCCTCCTCGCTCAGGTGCAGCTGGATCAACCGCTCGACGCTGTGATCCGGCAACGGAATCACGCGCAAATCCAGCCGCGCTATGGATCGCGTTGTGCGCTTTCGCACCCCGCCCTGCCCGAGTTTTTTCAACAAGCGTGGCTGAATGCGCAGCAGGTGCTGGGTTTCCTCATCGTTCTGCGGCGCCGCCTGGGCCTGCTGCAACAAGGCCATGGCCTCGACAAAACGCTCGGCGCGTTCCAGCACGCGAATCCTGCGCACCCGCGCGCCGGGGTAACTGGACTGCGCGTAGACGTCCAAAGCCAGCGCGGCCTCCTGCTCGCGCTCGGCCTGCTGACCGATCTGGAACAACAGCTTGGCGCGGCGCATGGACAGCCACGGGTTGTCGGTCTGGATGGCCAGGGCCTGAGCCGCCAGCTCAGCCAGCGCGATGCCCTCCTCCAGCCCCTGCCGGCAGGCGTGCAGATGCAGGCAGATGTCGATGTCCTGGCGCTGACTGATGCCCCGGGATTGGAGGGAGAACTCGACCTTTTCGTAGCGATAGATGCCCAGATCCGCCAGCACGAACTCGGACCATTCCTGATACAGATTGCCGAAATACAGCAGGCGCAGGCGATCGCACAGCGGCATGATTTCGAGGGCGAAGATCACCTCGTCGAAACTGTCGAACCACAGCGACAAGGCTTGAGAGTGTTGGTAATGGGGAAGCAGGCGTTCGAGCAGGTCGGCCTTTTTCTCGGCACTTTTAACGGCGTGGGCCTTGAAGCACTGGCTCAGCTCGTCCTTGCGCAACAGGGCGAACAGCGCCTGCAGATCGAGCTGCGGTTGCCCGTCAACCCAGCCATTGGCAAGCAAGGGCACGGCCGCGAGACGCACATCGCCGATTTCGGCGTAGTCCAGCTTGCTGGCGCGAAACAGCACGCCCTTGCGCATGACCATGCGCACCAGCAACGCCTGAGCCGGTTGCGGCAGCTGCGCGAAGTCGGCAATGAATCGGCGTTCTTCTTCGTCCAGCAGATCGTCGTAACGCTGGGTGATCCAGCTCAGCACCTGACGGAAGTTCTCCAGGTAATAAAACGGATTGTCGAGGGGCGAAGTGCTCACGGCGCGGTCACGATACGGCTGACGGAAAGGCGTCAGGATACTGGTTATCCGTACAGATTCCAGCCCCTGCCTGGGCTATGCTGACCAGCGCCCGATCAACGGCAGTTCGCGAGCGCTAGAATCGCCCTCTGCCCCCATCAAGGACACACCGATGCCCCACTCCCCTGCGCCGCGCGTTTACCTCGCCGGGTTCGATGTCTTCCGCGCCGACGCCATCGAGCACGGCCGTTACCTCAAAGGGTTATGCGAAGCCCATGGCCTTGAAGGGCTGTACCCGTTCGACAACGACGTCACGCCAGGCCTTACCCCCGAAAAAACCGCCGCAATAATCTGCGCCGCCAACATCGCCATGATCCGCCGCTGCGACGCGGTGTTGGCCAACCTCAACAGGTTTCGCGGCGCCGAGCCAGACTCGGGCACGGCCTTCGAAGTGGGCGTGGCCGTGGCGCTGGGCAAACCCGTGTGGGCGTACTTCGAGGATGAGGGCAGCTTGCGCGACCAGATTGCCCACGATGCAGGTGGCTTTGACGACCAGGGTTTCCAGGTCGAGGACTTTCAGCTGCCGAAAAACCTCATGCTGGCCTGTACCTGGGCGGGTAGCAGCACAACCGTCGAACAGGCTGTCCAGGCGCTGGCGCGATTACTCGATGATCGAGGTTGAACACCGGGCTTTTTTCATCCGGATGCATAGGCCGCAGTGCCAGAGGCGTCAGGTGCTTTCGCGCACCACCAGCTCAAACCCCAGATCCACCTGCGCCTGCTGCACGTTGCCGTCCAGTAGCCCCAGCAGCAACTGTGCGGCGCGTTGGCCAACCTCCTCGCGAGGCGTGCGGATCGAGGTCAGGCGCGGCACCATGTGCGCCGAACCTGGCAGGTCATTGAACCCGATCAGCGACACCTGCCCGGGGATCTTGATGCCACGACGCAAGGCTTCCAGCGCAGCACCCTGGGCCAGGTCGTCGTTGCAGAAGAACACGCCGTCGACGTCCGGATGCTCAGCCAGCAACCGGGCAAACAACTCCCCACCCAGGCCAATCGACGACGGCAATGGCGAGGCCATTTGCAGGGTTTCATCAAACAGCCCTTCGGCCTCCAGCGCGCTGCGAAACCCGCTGCCGCGCTGAATCACCCGAGGGTCGAGCTGCGCCGACACATAGGCCAGACGCCGACGCCCGCGGCTCAGCAGATGGCGCGCGGCTTCAGCACCCGCCTGTTGCTGGGAGAACCC
>CAURWS010000432.1:0-4366 GCA_963528485.1 uncultured Pseudomonas sp.
GAAGGCTCGTCGAGCTTGCAAAGCTACGAATCCAAGGAGCTGCTGCCCATGGCCGATCTGGTCTATGGCGGGCGTTTCGACCTGAACCCTGCGCGCAATACCCGGGAAACCGTGCTGCTGCCGATTGCCGGGCTCAAGCAGCTGCAACAGCCGGGCGTTTATCTGGCCGTGATGCGCGCCTCGGGCACCTACAACTATTCGCAGCCCGCGACGCTGTTCACCCTCAGCGACATCGGCTTGTCGGCGCACCGCTACAGCAATCGTCTGGACGTATTCACGCAAGCGCTGGAAGGCGGCAAGGCGCTGAGCGGCGTCGATCTGGAACTGTACGACGACAAGGGCCGCGTGGTCGGCCAAGGCAAGACCGACAACGCCGGTCACGCCGAACTGCCGCTGCCCGCCAAGGCCGAGGTGCTGCTGGCCAAGCAGGCCGAACAGACCAGCATGCTGCGCCTCAACAGCGCGGCGCTGGACCTGGCCGAGTTCGACATCACAGGCCCTCATGCCCATCCGTTGCAGTTTTTCATCTTCGGCCCTCGCGATCTGTATCGCCCCGGCGAAGTCGTGCTGCTCAACGGTCTGCTGCGCGACAACGACGGCAAGGGTGTGAAACCTCAGCCGATCACCGTGGAAGTGCGTCGTCCGGATGAACAGGTCAGTCGCAAATTCGTGTGGGAAGCTGACGCCACCGGGCTGTACCAGTATCAACTGCAACTGTCGGACGAAGCCCCGACCGGGCGTTGGCAATTGGTGTTCGACCTCGGTGACGGCAAGCCGCAGCTCTATGAATTTCAGGTCGAGGATTTCCTGCCCGAGCGCATGGCCCTCGAACTCAAAGGCAGCGACACGCCACTGGCGCCCGATGCAGCGTTCGATGTTTCCATCAATGGCCGCTATCTCTACGGCGCGCCTGCCTCGGGCAACCGCCTGACCGGCCAGCTCTATGTCCGTCCGCTGCGCGAAGCGGTGCCAGGGTTGCCGGGGTATCAATTCGGTTCGATCACTGAAGAGGATCTGAAGCAGGATCTGGAAATCGAAGACAGCACCCTCGACGCCAACGGTCAGCTTGACCTGAGTATCGACAGCCAATGGGCCAAGTCGCGTTCGCCGCTGCAGCTGGTGCTGCAAGCCAGCTTGCAAGAGTCCGGTGGGCGTCCGATTACCCGGCGTCTGACCCAGCCGGTCTGGCCTGCGGATTCGATGCCGGGCCTGCGTGGGCTGTTCGACTTTGATGCCACCGATGGCGATGGCCCGGTGGAATTCGAAGTGCTGATGGCCGACGCAGAGGGCCACAAACTGGCCGCCGACAACCTCAAGGTGCGGCTGATTCGCGAGCGTCGCGACTACTACTGGAACTACTCGGAGAACGATGGCTGGAGCTATCACTACAACGAGAAGTACCTGAACCTGTCCGAAGAAACCCTGAGCGTGAAGAAGGATTCCACCGCCAAGGTCAGCTTCCCGGTGGAGTGGGGCCCATACCGCGTCGAGGTCGAAGACCCGGCCACCGGCATCGTCAGCAGCGTGCGTTTCTGGGCCGGTTACCGCTGGCAGGACAACGCCGAGGGCGGCGCGGTGCGTCCCGATCAGGTCAAGCTGGCGCTGAACAAAAAGGCCTACGCCGATGGCGACACGGCCAAGGTCACGGTCACGCCGCCGTCGGCGGGCAAGGGCTATCTGCTGGTGGAATCCAGCGAAGGCCCGCTATGGTGGCAAGAGATTGACGTGCCTGCCGAGGGCAAGACCTTCGACGTGCCGGTAGACAAGAAGTGGGCGCGCCACGATTTGTACGTCAGCGCGCTGGTGATTCGTCCCGGTGAGCGCAAGGCCAATGTCACGCCCAAACGTGCGGTCGGCGTGTTGCACCTGCCGCTGGACCGCTCGCAGCGCAAGCTGGCGCTGACCGTCACCGCACCTGACAAGATGCGCCCCAAGCAGCCGCTCAAGCTCAAGGTCAACGCCAGGAACGCTGACGGCTCGATCCCCAAAGACGTGCACGTGCTGGTCGCAGCGGTGGACGTCGGCATTCTCAACATCACCGAATACGCCACGCCCGACCCGTTCGCCAGCCTGTTCGGGCGCAAGGAATACGGCGCCGATCAGCTCGACATTTATGGCCAGCTGATCGAGGCCGGGCGTAATCGTCTGGCCAGTCTCGCTTTCGGGGGTGACGCCGCGTTGGCCAAGGGCGGTAAGCGTCCGGAAACCAGCGTGACCATCGTCGCCCTGCAAAGCGCGCCGGTGACCTTGAACGAACAAGGTGATGCTGAAGTCAGCGTCGACATCCCGGATTTCAACGGCGAACTGCGCATCATGGCCCAGGCCTGGACCGACGAGCGCTATGGCATGGCCGAAGCGAAAACCGTCGTGGCCGCGCCGCTGATTGCCGAGCTGTCGGCGCCGCGCTTCCTGGCCGGTGGCGACCAGACCAAAGTGGCGCTGGACCTGTCGAACCTCTCCGGCAAACCGCAAAAGCTCAACGTGCAGGTCACGGCCGATGGACAACTGAGCCTGGGTGAAGGCGATGGCAGCAAAGCCGTCAGCCTGAATCAGGGCCAGCGCACCACGTTGCAGATTCCGGTGAAGGCCCAGGGCGGTTTCGGCAAGGGCGTGATTCGCGTGACCGTCAACGGACTGGACCTGCCGGGCGAGCACCTGCCGGCGTTCAGCCGCGAGTGGACCATCGGCGTGCGCCCCGCGTACCCGGCGATGCTGCGTCAGTACCGTGCGGTGCTCAAGGATCAGGCCTGGAGCCTGCCGGACGGCGCACTCGATGCGTTCGAACCGGCCGGACGTGAGGCGCTGCTGTCGGTGTCGAGCCGTCCGCCGCTGAACCTGGGCGAGCAGATTCGCGCCCTCAAGGCATATCCGTACGGCTGCCTGGAGCAGACCACCAGCGGTCTATACCCGTCGCTCTACGCCGATGCCGCGACCCTCAAGCGTCTGGGCCTGGAAGGCGAGTCGGATGCCGAGCGCAAACGCAAGATCGAGATCGGCATCGAACGCCTGATCGGCATGCAGCGTTACAACGGCAGCTTCGGCCTGTGGGGCGCGGATGGCGAAGAGGAATACTGGCTGACGGCGTACGTCACCGACTTCCTGCTGCGCGCCCGCGATCAGGGCTTTGCCGTGCCGCCGGATGCGCTGAAAAAGGCTAACGAGCGTCTCCTGCGTTACCTGCAGGAGCGCAATCAGATCGAGGTGAACTACAGCGAAAACGCCGAGCACACCCGCTTTGCCGTGCAGGCCTATGCGGGGCTAGTGCTGTCGCGCAGCCAGCAGGCACCGTTGGGTGCGTTGCGCAGCCTGTTCGATCGTCGCACCGACGCACGTTCGGGCCTGCCGCTGGTGCAGCTGTCCATCGCGCTGGAAAAAATGGGCGATAAACCACGGGCCGATCAGGCGTTGCTGGCAGGCCTGGCGGCCGGTCGCAAGGCCAACGACTGGCTGGCCGATTACGGCAGCCCGTTGCGCGATCAGGCGCTGATTCTGTCGTTGCTGGAAGAGAACAAACTGGCGTCGGACAAGGTTGAAGAGCGGCTGTTCGCGCTGTCCGATCAGGTCGCGGCCAGTCGCTATCTGTCGACCCAAGAGCGTAATTCGCTGTTCCTCGCCGGGCGTGATCTGCTCGGCAAACCCGAGGCGAAGTGGGCGGCGACCTTGAACAGCGGCAGCAACAACCGCGAACTGAGCAACGACCAGCCGGGCGTGAAGCTCGACAGCTCGGTGCTGGCATCGCCGTTGACCGTGCAGAACACCGGCGATGCCACGCTGTATCAGCAGATGACCATTTCCGGGTATCCGTCGCAGCCGCCTGTGGCCGGTGGCGAGAACCTGGCGATTCGTCGCCAATACCTGGGCATGGACGGCGAAGCGCTGAACCTCAATGCCCTGAAGAGCGGCGAGCTGGTGCTGGTGCACCTGGAACTCAAAGCCAAGGAGCGTGTGCCGGATGCGCTGGTGGTGGACTTGTTGCCAGCGGGCCTTGAGATCGAAAACCAGAACCTGGCGCAAAGTGCCGCGAGCCTGGAAGACGCCAGCGAGTCGGTGAAGCAGTGGCGTCAGTCGATGGAAAACGCCGGGTTGAAACACCAGGAGTTCCGTGGCGATCGTTATGTCGCGGCGGTGGACCTGCAAGGGTTCAACACCGTGCACCTGCTGTATCTGGCGCGGGCGGTGACACCGGGAACCTATCGCGTGCCGCCGCCGCAAGTGGAGTCGATGTACCGGCCGAACTGGCAGGCATTGGGCGATGCGCCGGCGCAGTTGGTGGTGAAAGGGAAGAAGTAGGGAGCAGGGTCTGATAGCACTGCAATCTGTGGGAGTGCGGTGCGTCAGAGATAGCGCCGTTCACTGTAGGAGCGCG
>CAURWS010000433.1:0-4354 GCA_963528485.1 uncultured Pseudomonas sp.
TTCGTAGCGTGGCAATTCACAGGCGCGGGACTGCAGAAATTCCTGCAGTCGGGTTTTCGGGTCCTTGTTGGTGTCGACCAGCGTCAAGCTGTCGAACTCGCTGGCCAGCCAGGACAGCACGCGTTCGCGCGCCATTTCCATGCCCGAATCCAGGTAGATCGCACCGATCAATGCTTCCAGGGCATCGGCCAGAATCGATTCACGGCGAAAACCACCGCTTTTCAATTCACCGGAACCCAGACGCAGGTATTCACCCAGATCGAACCCCCGCGCCAGCAGGGCCAGGGTCTCGCCCTTGACCAGGCGGGCACGCAGGCGCGACAGCTGACCTTCGCGGGCCTGAGGGAAACGCTCGAACAGCGCCTCGCCGGCCACAAAGTTGAGGATGGCATCACCGAGGAATTCCAGCCGCTCGTTGTTACGGCCGGCGAAACTGCGGTGGGTCAGGGCCAGAACCATCAGTTCCTGGTCCTTGAAGGTATAACCGAGCTGACGCTCCAGACGACTCAATGACGCGCTCACGGTGTACCCACGCTGAATTCGTGGTCGAACTTGACCACCAGATCGATATTCTGGATCAGTGGTTCACGTTTTTCGTATTTCAAATGGGCGAGGAGCCTGTTGTTCTCCGTCGTCACGCTTAACGCCTTGTTCAAATCCAAATCCCGAATGTTATTGACCTGCATGCCTTTGGCGACATAGTCGTAAAGCTCACCGCTGTTATTGATATCTGCGGCCTTGTCGGTGCCCGCAGCCTCGATGATCTTCTTCAACGACATGTAATCGAGGTAATGCGGCACCACTTTGGCGGCGGTACTCGCGGCAAATGCAAGGACAGCCAGCAGAAGCAGCCATCCAATGAACGACAAGCCTCTTTGCGAACCGGCAGATGTCATGTGTGACCTCAAGAATAGTCTTTCCCTGTTGCATGCAAGGTAAGCCTTGCAGCATAGCCCGCCGAAATGACATACGGCGCTGTGTCAGACAGCGCCGCATGGGTGTTACTTGATCAGGCCGACTCGCGAGAAGTTCGGCAAGTGGCTCAGCTTAGGCTCAGGCCAGCTCATCCACACGGCGAAGGCCTTGCCGACGATGTTTCTGTCGGGAACCATGCCCAGCTCATCCTTGGGAATATTGGGGTCATCCCAGTAGCGGCTGTCGTTGGAGTTGTCGCGGTTATCGCCCATCATGAAGTAGTGACCGGCCGGAACCGTCCACTCGTGATCAGGCGGTGCGCGATAGCGGCTCATTTCCTGGCGGATCTGGTGCTCAACCTCGCCCAGCTTCTCGTTGTACAGCTCGGCGCTGCCCAACGTGCCAGGTTCAGAGCCGATCAGCTGTTTGGCCACCAACTGCCCGTTGACGAACAGCTGCTTGTCATTGGTGTAGCGGACGGTATCGCCCGGCAGCCCCACGACACGCTTGATGTAGTTGACGGTCGGATCGCTAGGGTAGCGGAACACCATCACATCGCCCCGCTGCGGATCGCTCACCGGGATGACCTTGAGGTCGATCACCGGCAGACGGATGCCGTAGGAGAACTTGTTGACCAGGATGAAATCGCCCACGTCCAGAGTCGGCTTCATCGAACCCGACGGGATCTGGAACGGCTCGACCAGAAACGAGCGCAGCACCAGCACGATGAACAGCACCGGAAAGAACGATTTGCCGTACTCGACGAGCAGCGGCTCCTTGTTCAATTGCTCGACGACAGCGACATCCGGCTGGCTCACGCTGCCCTGATAATTCGCTATCGCGGTCCGCCGACGCGGCGCCAGTATGATCAGATCGAACAAGGCCAGCAAACCGCACACGAATACGGCAATGACCAACAACAGCGGGAAATTTAGTGACATAGGGCCTGACTATTCCAACCTGAGCACCGCAAGGAAGGCTTCTTGTGGAATTTCCACGTTGCCGACCTGCTTCATGCGTTTTTTACCGGCCTTCTGCTTTTCAAGCAGCTTGCGCTTACGGCTGACGTCACCACCGTAACACTTGGCCAGTACGTTCTTTCTGAGGGCCTTGACGGTTGTGCGCGCGATAATCTGGCCACCGATGGCAGCCTGGATTGCCACGTCGAACATCTGACGAGGAATCAGTTCTTTCATCTTTTCAGTCAACGCCCGGCCTTTGTAAGCCGCGTTGTCACGGTGCACGATCAGCGCCAGAGCGTCGACCTTGTCGCCGTTGATCAGTACATCCAGCTTCACCAGATTGGCCGACTGGTAACGATCGAAATGATAGTCCAGCGACGCATAACCGCGACTGGTGGACTTCAGACGGTCGAAGAAGTCCAGAACCACTTCGTTCATCGGCAAATCGTAGGTCACCTGGACCTGGCTGCCCAGGAACAGCATGTCGTGCTGGATACCGCGCTTCTCGATGCACAGCGTAATGACGTTGCCCAGGTGCTCTTGAGGCACAAGGATGTTCGCCCGCACGATCGGCTCGCGCATGTCTTCGATGCTGGAGAGGTCCGGCAGCTTCGACGGGTTGTCGACATAAATGGTTTCACCGGTCTTGAGCAACAGCTCGAAGATTACGGTGGGTGCGGTGGTGATCAGGTCCAGGTCGTACTCGCGCTCGAGGCGCTCCTGGATGATCTCCATGTGCAGCATGCCCAGGAAGCCGCAGCGGAAGCCGAAGCCCAGTGCGTCGGAGCTTTCCGGGGTGTATTGCAGCGACGAGTCGTTCAGGGTCAGCTTCTGCAGGGCTTCGCGGAAATCTTCGAAGTCGTCGGAGCTGACCGGGAACAGACCGGCGTAAACCTGTGGCTGAATGCGTTTGAAGCCCGGCAGCACTTCAACATCCGGGGTCGAGCTCAGGGTCAGGGTGTCACCCACCGGCGCACCGTGAATGTCCTTGATGCCGGCGATGATGAAGCCTACTTCGCCTGCTTTCAGGTCAACCGTTGCCGTGTGCTTGGGGTTGAACACACCGACGCTGTCCACCAGGTGGATCTTGCCGGTGGACTTGACGAGGATCTTGTCGCCCTTCTTCACGCGGCCGTGACGCACGCGCACCAGGGAGACAACGCCCAGATAGTTGTCGAACCAAGAGTCGATGATCAGCGCCTGCAAAGGCGCTTCGATGTCGCCGGTCGGCGCAGGAATGGTCTTGACCAGACGCTCCAAGACCTCGTCAACGCCCATGCCGCTCTTGGCGCTGCAGGCCACGGCGTCGGTGGCGTCGATGCCGATGACTTTCTCGATCTCGTCCTTGACGCGATCCGGATCGGCCTGGGGCAGGTCCATCTTGTTCAGGACCGGCATGACTTCCAGGCCCTGCTCGATAGCGGTGTAGCAGTTGGCGACGGACTGCGCCTCCACGCCCTGACCCGCATCGACCACCAGCAGCGCGGCCAGCGAGCGGCTGACTTCATAGGTGAAGTCTACGTGGCCCGGGGTGTCAATGAAGTTCAGTTGGTAGGTGATGCCGTCCTGCGCCTTGTAATACAGGGTGACGCTGTGGGCCTTGATCGTGATCCCGCGCTCGCGCTCCAGGTCCATGGAATCAAGTACCTGGGCTTCCATTTCACGCTCGCTCAGACCACCGCACATCTGAATGAAACGGTCGGCCAGCGTCGACTTGCCATGGTCAATGTGGGCGATGATGGAGAAATTGCGGATATGACTCAAATCACTCACGGATCAACACTCGAAAAAGGTTGCAGGCAGGCTGCCCGCCGAAAAATAGCCGGGAATTGTACCTGAAGGAAGGCTGGGGCGTCACGCTCACACGCAAGGCCACACTGCCGACAGTCAGCCAGATACAAAAAAGGAGCGGCTGGCCGCTCCTTTTCCCTGTCTTGCTGATTATTCCGCCAGTTTGAAGGTGATGAACGTCGCGCGGCCCTGACGCAGCACCCGCATCGACACCGAACGGTTCTTCGGCAGGCCCTTGGCCACTTCGGTGAACTGCTTGGCCGAGGTGATGGCCTGGTTGTTCAGGTGAGTGATGACATCACCGGTCTGCAGACCGATCAGCGAAGCCGGACCGTCCTGCACTTCCTTAATGACAACGCCGCCCTTGAGGTCCAGCGACTTCATTTGCTCGGCGCTCAGGTCGGTGACCGAAACGCCCAGACGATTGCTGCTGCGCTCCACGCCGGCGTCGGCCGTGCCCATTTCCTCGCCTTCGGCAGGCAACGCGCCTACGGTCACGGTCAGTTTCTGGCGCTTGCCGTCACGGATCACTTCAAGTTCGGCCTTGCTGCCGTCTTTCAAGTTGCCGATCAGGTGTGGCAGGTCAGCGGACATCACGATTGGCGTGCCATTGGCGCTCAGGATCACGTCGCCAACCTGCAAGCCGCCCTTGGCGGCCGGACCGTCTTCAAGCACCTGGGCCACCA
>CAURWS010000434.1:0-4353 GCA_963528485.1 uncultured Pseudomonas sp.
ACCTCGCCGGCCATAGCGCCAGAGGATTTCCACGATCTCCTGCTGATAATCGACCCGCTCGTCGGCCCAGGCCACCACGACCCTGTTCTTCCTGACTTCCAGTTTGATCTGTTCAATGGCCTTGATCAGATCATCCCCATACCCCGTGTAGCGAAGGATTTCACTGCGGGCCGGTTGCCGTGGCGTGACCTTGATGATGGGTTTTCCATCTTTATCCTTGTCCCCGGTTTCTTCCCTGGTTTCATCTTGGGCGGGTTGCCGTACCTTGAACTCCAGCCACTGGCTGTCAGCGGATGCTGAGCCCGCTACCAGTTCCTGGCGCTGGTTCTGACTGTTCAAACCGAACACCTGTAAGTGATGCTCGCGCGCACCATGGGCGCCGCGCTCGCCCTCGACGATGTACAACTGATCGGAGGTGTCCAGCAGACGGCCGGTGTAGCGGTACGTGGTCAGCTGGTTTTCTTGCCCATTACCGGGAATCAACGCATGCAACACGGCCTGCGGCCATAGAGGTTTACCTTTGCCCAGAATGCCGGGCCGGTACTGCACGCATTCAACCGATCCATCAAGCTCCGTTAAACGGCACAGTATCCGATCCAGAGTCGGATCATCGGCATAGTCACACTCGACCTGTTGAACGATCGTCCTGTGCGCGCCGAGCCTACGAGTAAGCGTGCGCAATAAACAGTCCTGCAATTTCAGCTCGATATAAAAGCTTTCATCAGTCTCCGGCCAGACCTGCATCCTCACTCGCGCCTCGCCTCTCAGGGGCGCCGGATTCGGGTAGTCAGCACTAAACAGAGCTTTGTCCCCGCTTTTGATTCCCACAAGTAACAATTGCCCTTTTTGGCGTTTCCACTCCAGGTCCAGAACTTCGCCATACAGCGATACTATGCGCGAGGGCACCAGTTGGATGAAGGGTCGTTGGTAATAGGCAAGGCGCTCGTCCAGCTCTTTGACACTGCCATGTTTTTCCCATGCTGCGACCGCTTCATCGTAATCCAGCCTGGCGCCGATGGAATAAGCGACCGGTGAAAGCACGATCAGGACCCACTGGGTCCAGTGACTAGGCACTGAAGGGAATTTCGGTTTGCTTTTTTCCTTGATGGCCTCGAGCATGCTGATGATTATTTTGACGAATTCGGCGTTGGGCTCCGTCTCGTCACCGCCTGCCACGCTGGGTTTGCTCAACACCTCCCGACGACCACTGGGCAGATCGAGGGTGAATTCACTGTAATCCTTGTTGGATTTCACTGCGCAGTGTTTCTTCTTTAGCAGTTTTCCTTCGCCAAGGGTTTTCCATTCATCAAGAGTAAATGTAATCCGCACGCCATTAGCCAGCGTCAGGCAACGGTCACGCACATCCAGGCTGGAAAAGCGCCAGGCCCAGCCATCGCCCAGCCCCGCCTCGTTGCCGCGCAACGCCGAGTAATGCAGCGTCAGGTCACAGATCGGACCGAGGCCGTTGCGACCTTGCAGCGTCGCGACCGGATAATGAGCGTGAAACAGGCCGGTACGCGGGTCCACGCCGCTTTCGCCCAGGCCTAAGGTGTCGAAGATCTCCGAGCGCTCGGTATTGCCGTAGTCTTCGCACAGCAGGCTGGTCGGTTCGTAGGGCGCCAGAGCGCTGGGAGGGGTGGACTTGACCTGCAGCAGGACTTGCCAGAATTGCGTTTCGCTGAAGACACCAAGAGTGCCAACAGTTTCCTGTGTCCCGCCGTGAAGTTTCTCCGGGTAATCCAACGTCACCTCATAGGTGCAGGCCACTGTTCGGGAGCCCCAAGTGATTCGGTCGGCCGTCACTGAGATCGGCCACCCCGCGTTCACACCCAGCACGACTGGCCGACAGGCGGCCACCCTAACCCCCCTGTCGAACGCAGCGCGGTTCAAGCGAAACTCAAGCTCACCGCTACCACCGACGACACTGACCTGAAAGGAACTGACACCGGGGACGATCTCCAACTTGGGCGAGGCAGTTGCATCTGCCCCGACTACACGCAGGGTCTCGTCGTCAACGGGGTCGAGTTCAATCTGTAGCTCGCAAAAGCGTGGCATCCAAACGTGCGCTTCGCTTTCTTTCTGATCGTTCTGTCTCAGCTGCAGCTCGGGCCAGGCCTGCTCCTTTAGAAATTCGATGAGCGCCCCGCTCCAGGCTTTTTGATCGGACTGACTCACACCTTTTTTCTCAGGCGTGAAGATCGCTTCATGTAATACCTGCCCAGTGAAAGGATGTCGCACGGTCACACGCAGATCGTCAGTCGTGTTCGACCCTTGGGGGAGCTCAAGTACACGCTCTACCAACCAATTCCCTATATCCGGGAGAGAGGTGAAGATGCGCAACCCGTCACCCCGGTGCCAGAGCCCAAGGCTGTCGGTTTCCATGACCTGGACGTTAGCGTCTACCGGAGGGGAAACACTGGCGCGCAGGTACGGGGAGACTTCGGAAGCGTTCAATGCATTGGCCCATCGGGTCGGCCATTTTTCATCGCGTTGCTGGGCGTTGCTCGGGGTCCATTCATGCTTGGCCAGCAAACGATTGGAAAACGCATCGAAGACCCAGGCGGACACTGTGGTATCGGCGTCCAACGGTTGGGACATCTCCACTTCGCGACTTTTACACCAGTTGGCCAACGTCAGCGTGACACTCAGTTCAGCGCATTGCGGCCCCCAGAAGGCGTTGCCTTTATCGGTAGGCGCGACCTGACAGTCCTCATTCAAGACACCTGCCCGCAGCAGGCGACTGTCACGATTGATTTGCTCGCACAGAGGCTTCGACCAACCTGCCCCGGGCTTATCAGTCATCTGGAAGAAATGCTGCTCGAATAGCGCCTGTGTCTTAAGATCACGCACCTGCAGACACAACGTTTGTCCGTGAGTCAATGGGAAGTTGTCGTTGCACGCCAGCACCTGCACCTGGTTGGCGAAGAACGGGGCGGTGGTGAAGGCGCGGTATTTCGCGTGGCACCAAAGGCGTAGGGGCTTGGATCGAGTATTTGCGCCGGGCTCAGCTTCGGTCGAGAAAGTATTGTCCTCGCGCCACGCCCCCGCCGTCGTTCCTACCTTCTGGCTGGCAATGTGTTTCGCAAACGCTGCCGGCCACTTTTCTCGCGCCAGTGTTTCCTCTGGGGGCTTCCAATCGATGCGACTTATTTCGCCGTCACGGTGATTTACCAGAAACGCGGTTAACGTTTCCCCGGCTGTCAGCGCCCGATCCCCCTTGATCGGCACGGTGCTGTACCAGCCGTCTTCGACGCTGCCTTCTCGCTCCAGGGTGAAGTCCGTCATGTCCGGCAGGTAGCCGTCGGGTTGAGTGGTCATCCGAAAGGGAACGTCGAACGGGTCAGCCGTCAACTGCCTGATAACAGCTGCAGATTGAACGAGCTCGACCGCATCAGGCAATGGGGGAAGTTTCGTGAAGTCGACGTCTTTCAAAGCGTACATATTCAAGATCTCGGACATCTTGAGACCGTTGACGTCATCCTTCACACCGCGAGGGATGTTCGGCAATGGCAGTACGCCTCTCAGTGAGTCATAAGCAATGCGACTTTCCTGATTATCGCAAAGATCCAGATAATAATCATTGCGCTCGAAGGTAGTATTCCATTCGCATCGAATTTGACTCACACAACCCAGAAAGAACCCATCATCGTAAGTTTCGATAAATAAGGCTCCCCTGTCAGGTGTGACGCTGGACCGATCCGGATCCGCAATAACAGACGCTCCCGCGTGGACTAACATAATGGATCGTTTATTGTATTCGCTTTTTCTGAGGTCCAGGGGTGAAATTTTTTTGATATCACCGTAGTTTGCAGACTGTACTTCTCGCGTACCGGGGGCAAAAAATGTGATGGCCGTATAACTCGCCGACACATACCTATACGATTTTCCGTCCACCTCGATAAGTTCGCCGGCTCTTAGAAATTTGTTCATATCGCGCAGTGTATAAGCCATCCTGGCAGTCCTCTGAAACATTGTAGCCTTCCAATAAGTCCATTCATCGCGCACGCAATTACATCCGCAGTCAAAATGAATGAACTGCGTACTTAAATGGGTCGGATATCTTCAGAAGACATTGCGCGCGTTGCTGATACGCACCGGGCAAAACTGAAAGGTATATGGGCCGGAAGATAGGCCTCGTTTGAAAAGTGTAGTCAGGCGTTTGCGCGCGCCAGGCAGAATCGCAATCAACCTGACGAGCGGTTATGTAGCAGTGCGGCCGGGCGGCCTCCGTTTGCCGGCGGTGGCGGTTTTGAATGCGCTGCCGCCGGCAAGCCGTACTGCTAAAGCTGTATCGTTTCAATCCGTAATAAGCGGCATCACCCCCGGCGCTCTGCCCGACTCAACGCCCCCAAG
>CAURWS010000435.1:0-4352 GCA_963528485.1 uncultured Pseudomonas sp.
TACCACACCATCGGCCAGCGTCAGGGTCTGGGCATCGGCGGTCTGAAAGACGCCGGCGACGAGCCGTGGTACGTACTGGAGAAGGATCTGGTGAACAACGAGCTGATCGTCGGCCAGGGCAACGACCACCCGTGGTTGTTCTCCCGCGCCCTGCTCGCCTCGGAGATCTACTGGGTCAACCCGATCGACCTGAGCACCCCGCGCCAGCTGACCGCCAAGGTCCGCTATCGTCAGAGTGACCAGAGCTGCACACTGGAACGCACCTCGACCGGCTACCGCGCCACCTTCGACGAGCCGCAACGCGCCGTGACCCCGGGTCAGTCCGTGGTGTTCTACGACGGCGAAATCTGCCTGGGCGGTGGCGTCATCGAAATCGCCGAACCCTGGCACAGCAAGGACCCTCGTTGATGAGTCCGATTCAAGAGCAACTCACCGCCCTGGGCGGCGTGTTTCAGGCCGCCGTGCTGGTGGACCGCATCGCCAAGACCGGCCAGGCCGGCGAGGCGGCGGTGGGCTGCCTGATCGGCAGCCTGCTGAACATGGACCCCAGGGACACGCTGGACGTATTCGGCGGCGATGACCTGAACCTGCGCGAGGGCTATCGCGCTCTGGCCAGTGCTCTTGAACGCGACCCTGGCACCCTGCAGCGCGAACCCCTGCGTTACGCGCTGGCCATGCTGGGCCTGGAACGCCAGCTGTCCAAGCGTGACGACATGCTCGAAACCATCGGCAAGCGCCTGCCGCAGATCAAGTCCCAGGTCGAGCATTTCGGCATCGTCCACGAGAACGTGATCGCCGCCAGCGGTGCGCTGTATCAGGACACCCTGAGCACATTGCGCCAGCGGATTCAGGTCCACGGCGACATGCGCAACTTGCAGCAACCCAACAACGCCTCGAAAATCCGCGCCCTGCTCCTGGCCGGAATTCGTTGCGCGCGACTTTGGCGACAAGTGGGCGGCCACCGCTGGCAACTGGTCATCAGTCGTCGCAAGCTATTGAAAGAACTGTACCCGTTGATGCACGGCTGATTGCCAGGCACCTGCAAACAGCCCCTGAAACACCGATCGCGCCATCCAAGACGGCCAACCGACCTCGGCTGCGCCGTTTTTTCGTGTATGATACGCGCCCTTCTCAAAGCCCGACTGTCCGAGAGCACCCCATGCAGCTTTCTTCGCTCACTGCGGTTTCCCCTGTAGACGGCCGCTACGCCGGTAAAACCCAGGCTCTGCGCCCCATTTTCAGCGAATACGGTCTGATCCGTTTCCGCGCCCTCGTCGAGGTTCGCTGGCTCCAGCGCCTGGCGGCTCACCCGCAAATCCCTGAAGTCCCGGCGTTTTCCGCCGAAGCCAACGCCATCCTCAATGCGCTGGCCGATGACTTCGCCCTTGAGCACGCCGAGCGTGTGAAAGAGATCGAGCGCACCACCAACCACGACGTCAAGGCGATCGAGTACCTGCTCAAGGAGCAGGCCGCGAAACTGCCGGAACTGGCCAAGGTCAGCGAGTTCATCCACTTCGCCTGCACCAGTGAGGACATCAACAACCTGTCCCACGCCCTGATGCTGCGTGAAGGCCGCGACACCGTGCTGCTGCCGCTGATGCGTCAGATCGCCGAATCGATCCGCGAGCTGGCGATCCGTTTCGCCGCCGTGCCGATGCTGTCGCGCACCCACGGTCAGCCTGCGTCGCCGACCACACTGGGTAAAGAGCTGGCCAACGTCGTCTACCGTCTGGAGCGTCAGATCGCTCAGGTCGCCGCCGTTCCGCTGCTGGGCAAGATCAACGGCGCCGTGGGCAACTACAACGCGCACCTGTCGGCCTACCCGGACATCGACTGGGAAGCCAACGCCCGCGCCTTCATCGAAGATGAGCTGGGCCTGGGTTTCAACCCGTACACCACGCAGATCGAGCCGCACGACTACATCGCCGAGCTGTTCGACGCCATCGCGCGTTACAACACTATCCTGATCGACTTCGACCGCGACATCTGGGGCTACATCTCCCTGGGCTACTTCAAGCAGAAGACCGTCGCGGGCGAAATCGGCTCCTCGACCATGCCGCACAAGGTCAACCCGATCGACTTCGAAAACTCCGAAGGCAACCTGGGTATCGCCAACGCGCTGTTCCAGCACCTGGCGAGCAAGCTGCCGATCTCCCGCTGGCAGCGCGACCTGACCGACTCCACCGTATTGCGCAACCTCGGCGTGGGCTTCGCTCACAGCGTGATTGCCTACGAAGCGAGCCTGAAGGGCATCGGCAAACTGGAGCTCAACGAGCAGAAGATCGCCGCCGACCTGGACGCCTGCTGGGAAGTCCTGGCTGAGCCGATCCAGACGGTCATGCGTCGTTATGACATTGAAAACCCGTACGAGAAGCTCAAGGAGCTGACCCGCGGCAAAGGCATCAGCCCGGAAGCGCTGCTGACCTTCATCGATGGCCTGGACATGCCTGCCGAAGCCCGTGCTGAGCTGAAGAAGCTCACCCAGGCCAACTACATCGGCAACGCCGTGGCACAAGCCAAGCGCATCTGATCGTACGGCACACGCTCTGGACGCCCGGCTGAGCCGGGCGTTTTTATTCCGGTCGGAAAAATACTTTTTTTCAATAGGTTACACATGAATCCTGATATTCCTCTTCAGTTGCTTGGCGGCATCACCGCGCGCGAATTCCTGCGTGATTACTGGCAGAAGAAACCCCTGCTGATCCGCCAGGCGATCCCGGACTTCGAAAGCCCGATCGACGCTGACGAACTGGCAGGTTTAGCGCTGGAAGAAGAAATCGAGTCGCGCCTGATCATCGAAAACGGCGTGCGTCCGTGGGAAATGCGTCGCGGCCCGTTCGCCGAAGACGAGTTCAGCAAGCTGCCGGAAACCGAATGGACCCTGCTGGTTCAGGCCGTCGATCAGTTCGTGCCCGAAGTGGGCGAGCTGCTGGAGAGCTTCCGCTTCCTGCCGAGCTGGCGCATCGACGACGTGATGATCAGCTACGCCGCACCGGGCGGCAGCGTGGGTCCGCACTTCGATAACTACGATGTGTTCCTGCTGCAGGGTCACGGCAAGCGTCACTGGAAAATCGGCCAGATGTGCGACAGCGACAGTCCGCTGATCGAGCACGCCGACCTGCGCATCCTCGCCGAATTCGAAGGCACCGATGAGTGGACCCTTGAGCCAGGCGACATGCTCTACCTGCCGCCGCGCCTGGCCCACTGGGGCGTCGCCGTGGATGACTGCCTGACCTACTCGGTCGGCTTCCGCGCGCCGAGTGCTGCCGAAGTGCTGACCCACTTCACCGACTTCCTCAGCCAGTTCATGTCGGATGAAGAGCGCTACACCGACGCCGACGCGCAACCGGTCAGCGATCCGCACCAGATTCAGCGCGACGCCCTGGATCGTCTCAAGGCGCTGCTGGCCGAGCACATGAGCGACGAACGCCTGCTGCTGACCTGGTTCGGCCAGTTCATGACCGAGCCGCGCTACCCGGAACTGGTCACCGGCCCCGAGCTTGACGACGCTGAGCTGCTTGACAGCATGGAACAGGGCGCCATCCTGATTCGCAATCCGAGCGCACGCCTGGCCTGGTCAGAAGTCGACGAAGACCTGCTGTTGTTCGCCAGCGGCCAGAGCCGTCTGCTGCCCGGTCGTCTGCGCGAGCTGTTGAAACTGATCTGCGCGGCCGATGCACTGCATATGGATAATCTGGGCAACTGGCTGGCAGATGACGATGGCCGCAGCCTGATCTGCGAGCTGGTCAAACAAGGAAGTCTGGGGTTTGCTGATGAATAAGATCCGCGTACGGGTAGCCGACTGGCAGAAAGACAACGCCGACATTCGGCGTATTCGTGAAACCGTGTTCATCGCCGAGCAATCGGTGCCGCCTGAACTGGAATGGGACGCCGAAGACGCAGGCGCACTGCACTTCCTGGCACTGGAAGGCGACTACCCGATCGGCACGGCACGGCTGCTGCCGGACGGCGAAATCGGCCGGCTGTCGGTGCTCAAGGACTGGCGCGGCCTGCACGTGGGCGACGCCCTGCTCGACGCAGTGATCAAGGAAGCTGAAAACCGCGACCTGAAAGCGCAGAAGCTCAGCGCGCAAGTGCACGCCACCGCGTTCTACGAGCGCGCAGGCTTCACCGTGGTCAGCGAAGAGTTCCTCGAAGCCGGCCTGCCCCACGTGGACATGGTGCGCAGCTCACACTAAGACCGTTCACTCGCAACACCCCTGAACGCCCTGTCGTTAACGCTTCGGCTGACTATGCTGAAACGTAAATACGGGGCGTTCTGCTGTCTGCGATTCAATTTGAGCAAATCCGGGCCGACACACTGGCCTGACATACTGGCAAACTGCACGCTT
>CAURWS010000436.1:0-4341 GCA_963528485.1 uncultured Pseudomonas sp.
ACCAGACACCGGCGCATCCCCCACCACCACACCTTGTTTGGCTGCCGCTGCCGCGACGTCGCGAATGGTCTGTGGGTCGATGGTGCTGCAATCCACTGCAGGCACCCCGGCCGAAATCCCCGCCAGCACGCCGTCTTCATTCAAATAAACCGCCCGCACATGGGCCGCCGCCGGGAGCATGGTGATGACCAGCTCGGCACCTTGGGCTGCGTGTCTGGGTGACTCGCTGATGCGGCTGCCCAGTTCCGACAGCTCGGCCAGCACCTGCTGATTGAGGTCGAACAGGTGCAACTGATGCCCGGCCCGGATGAGGTTGCGCGCCATTGGCGCACCCATGTTGCCCAGACCGATGAATGCGATTTTCATGGTGTTCTCCTTTTCAGATTCAGATCCGGCGCGGTATCCCGGGCGTCAACGCAAATTGATCGTCGTGTTCACCCCGTCATTCAGGCTGTCATCGTCGAACCAGCGACTGGTGACGGTCTTGGTCTGAGTGTAGAACTGCACCACCTGTTTGCCGTACGGACCCAGGTCGCCGAGCTTGGAACCCCGCGAGCCGGTAAAGCTGAAGAACGGCACAGGCACGGGAATCGGGATGTTGATGCCCACCTGGCCGATGTCGATTTCGTTCTGGAATTTGCGTGCCGCCGCGCCACTCTGGGTAAACAGGCCCACGCCGTTGCCGAACGGGTTGCTGTTGACCAGTTCGATGGCCTGATCCAGCGTGTCGACTTCCAGCACCACCAGCACCGGGCCGAAGATTTCCTGGGTGTAGATCTGCATCTGCGTGGTCACCCCGGTGAACAGGGTCGGGCCGACGAAATTGCCGTCCTCATAGCCAGGGACCTTGATCCCACGCCCGTCCAGTTCCAGCTTCGCGCCCTCCTTCACGCCGCTTTCGATCAAATCGAGGATCCGCTGCTTGGCGCGTTTGGAAATCACCGGCCCGACGTCAGTGCCCGGCTCACTGCCCGCATTGACCTCGAGCTTCTGCGCCAGCGCCTTGAGATCGGGAATCCACTGTTTCGAGGTGCCCACCAGCACCACCACCGACGTCGCCATGCAGCGCTGACCCGCAGCACCGAAACCTGCGCCGACCAGCGCGTTGAGGGTCTGCTCGCGGTTGGCGTCCGGCAGCACCACCGCGTGATTCTTGGCGCCCATCATCGATTGCACGCGCTTGCCGTGTTTGCCTGCCAGGTCATAGACGTGGGTACCGACCGCCGTCGAGCCGACGAACGACACCGCCTTGATGTCTTTGTGGGTGCAGATCGCGTCGACCACGTCCTTGCCGCCGTGCACGACGTTGAGCACGCCCTTTGGCACGCCCGCCTCGACCGCCAGCTCCACCAGCAGCATGGTCGACATGGGGTCCTGCTCGGACGGTTTGAGCACAAAGGTGTTGCCGCAGGCGATGGCCATCGGGAACATCCACAGCGGAATCATTGCCGGGAAGTTGAACGGCGTGATGCCTGCGCAGACGCCGATGGGTTGGCGCAGGGTGTAGGTGTCGACGCCGCCTGCGACGTTCTCGGCGAACTCGCCCATTTGCAGGGTGCCGATGGAGCAGGCGTGCTCGACCACTTCCAGCCCGCGAAAGATGTCGCCCTCGGCGTCGGCGATGGTCTTGCCCTGTTCGGCGCTGAGCACCACGGCAATGCGTTTGGAATGCTCACGAATCAACGCCTGCAGCTTGAGCATGATGCGCATGCGCGCGCCGATGGGGGTGTCGCGCCAAGTCGTGAAGGCCTTCTGAGCGGCCGCCACGGCAGCGTCGACTTCGGCGGCGGTCGCAAACGGCACCTTGGCCAGCACTTCCTGTGTCGCGGGATTGACCACGTCGAGCCATTCACTCGTTTGCGACTCGACCCATTCACCGTCGATCAGCAGTTTCACGCGGGCCACGGTGGTGTTGTTCTGGTTGAGGGAAACGTTCATTGCAGGGTTCTCCATTCGAACGGCGGCCCTGTTCGACCGCCGAAAACTCATGAGTCAGGCCGACCGAATTCGAGCCGGATCGCGCTTCATCAATGCGGTGCAGACCAACGCAATCAGCGCCATGCCCACCAGGTAAACGATCACGTAATGCGGATTGCCATCGCCCATGGCCAGCAACTGCGTTGCGATCATCGGCGCGAAACCGCCGCCCAGCACGCCCGCCAACTGGACTGACACCGAGATGCCGCTGTAGCGGATTTCCGCGGGGAACTGTCGGGCAAACAGCAAAGACTCCGGCGCATACAGAATCGGGAAGATCACCCCGACCGCCACCACCATCGCCCACCAGACCAGCACCGGATCACGGGTGCCGAGCATGGCGAAGAAGGGGTAGACGAAGGCGCAGAGCAGCAACAGCCCGACGGAATACAGACGCTTCTGCCCGA
The DNA here is from genome assembly GCA_963528485.1 of uncultured Pseudomonas sp. Lineage (GTDB taxonomy): Bacteria > Pseudomonadota > Gammaproteobacteria > Pseudomonadales > Pseudomonadaceae > Aquipseudomonas. The sequence goes on from CAURWS010000436.1 coordinate 2,385, forward strand.
CCCGGTCGGAGATGTGCCCGCACAGCGGCATGGTCACCAGCGACAGCGCGGCCCCTGCGGTAATCGCGCCCAGCACATCGGCGCGGGGGATCTGCAACTGGTTGGCGGCGTACGCCAGGGCGAAGGTCACCGACATGTAGAACCAAGCGTTCTCGGCGGTGCGCGCGCCGATGATGGTCAGGGTTTCCCGGGGGTGATCGCGGAACACCTTGAACAGCGGCACCTTGACGGCGATGTTGTCCTTTTTCAGCTTCTCGAAATCAGGGGACTCAGGCACTTTCAGGCGAATCAACCAGCCCACCCCGAGCAACACCACACTGGCCAGAAACGGTATGCGCCAGCCCCAGCTGAGCATGTCGGCTTCCGGCAGTCTGGCGACCATGGCCATCGCCAGCGACGCCAGCACCAACCCTGCGCCGACACCGGTTTGCGGCAGGCTGCCGTAGAAGCCCTTCTTGCCTTCGGGCGCATGTTCGACCGCCATCAACACCGCGCCGCCCCACTCGCCCCCGACCGCCATGCCCTGTAAGAAACGCATCGCCACCAGGATCACGGCGGCCCAATAGCCGATCTGCTGATACGTGGGAATCAGGCCGATGATGATGGTCGGAATCCCCATCAGCATGAGGGTGAACAGCAGCATGGATTTGCGACCGATCTTGTCGCCGAAATGGCCGAAGACGATCCCGCCCAGCGGCCGTCCGAGAAAGCCCACCGCGTAGGTGGCGAACGCCGCCAGCACGCCGATGATCGGGTCCAGTGCGGGAAAGAATATCTTGTTGAAAATCAGTGCGGCGGCCGTGCCGTAGAGGAAAAAGTCGTACCACTCGATGGTCGTGCCAGCCATGCTCGCAGCACCGGCCAGCCGGTAGGCTTTGGTCTTGTTCTTTGCAGCGCTGGCGTCGAGTGCAGCGGCGTTCGCCGTTATAGCGTTCTTCATAAACTCCTCCGCTTATTTATTGTTGTGCAGGGTGTTATGCCATGTGGGTGGAGCGGTTTTCGGTAGGGCGTATCTCTGAAGTGATGGTGATTCCTTGTGGGAGCCGGCTTGCTGGCGAAAGCGGTGTGTCATTCAAAATAACGGTGACTGACCTGACGCCTTCGCCAGCAAGCCGGCTCCCACAGCGTGTTATTGGTTTGGCCTGTGCTTCGGAGTATAGATGTGCAAACTTCTAACAAGAACGCACATAAAAGCAGGTTCAACATGCAAAAAAACATCACCTCCCTGAGCGCTTTGAACTGGGACGACCTGAAGTTTTTTCTCGAAGTGGCGCGCACCCGCAAAGCCAGTTCGGCGGCCAAACGGCTGGCGGTGGACTACACCACCGTGTCGCGGCGCATCAGTTCGCTGGAGGCCTCGCTGGGCACGTTGCTGTTCGAAAAATCGCGCAACAATGGCTTTGTCCTCACCCCCGAAGGCCACCGTTTGCTGGGCTCGGCAGAATCCATTGAAAGCACCCTGCACATCGCCTGCGAGCAAGTCTCGGGCTCTGGCGTTGCGCTGTCGGGCCATGTGCGCATGGGCTGCACCGAGGGTTTCGGCAGTTTTTTCATCACCCCGCAGTTGAGCCACTTCACCGACATCTACCCTGCCATCTCGGTGGACATCCTGCCGCTGCCGCACTTCATCAGCCTGTCCAAACGCGAGGCCGACATCGTCATCGCCCTGGAGCGACCGGAACACGGGCCGTATGTGTGCTGCAAGCTGTGCGACTACAACCTGCGGCTGTACGCGACCCAGGAGTATCTGGACCAACACCCGCCCATCCGCAAAACCGACGACCTGGCCGGCCATCCGTTCATCAGCTACGTCGACGACCTGGCCTTCAGCCCCGAGCTTCTGTACCTGAACAACCTGCTACCCGACGTCCATGCCCACCTGCGCAGCACCAGCGTCATCGCTCAATACGTCGCCGCCCTGCAAGGCCGGGCGCTGGCGATCCTGCCGTGTTTTCTC
>CAURWS010000437.1:0-4340 GCA_963528485.1 uncultured Pseudomonas sp.
CGGCAGCGTCGATGCACACTTGTGGCTGTCGACCGTCAATGCGCGGGTGATCGCCGCGAAGATGGCGGCTGATCTGAGCCAGGCGGATCCGGCCAACGCTGCTCGCTACGACAGCAACGCCAAAGCTTTCGACGCGCGGATGGACGCGCTGGACGCGAAGATCAAACAGCGCGTGGCCGGCATTTCCGACAAGAAATATTTCGTCTTCCACGAGGCCTTCGATTATTTCGAAGAGGCCTACGGGCTCAAGCACGCCGGGGTGTTTGCGGTCAGTCACGACGTCCAGCCCGGCGCTCAACACGTCGCCGCCATGCGCGCGCGATTGGCTGAATACGGCAAGACCTGCGTGTTCAGCGAGCCGCCCCTGCGCCCGAAACTGGCCGATACCTTGAGCGCCGGGCTGCCGGTGAAGCTGGCGGAGCTGGACGCGCTGGGTGGCTACACGCCTGCGACGGCGCACGGTTACGAGCAGCTGTTGAGCAAGCTGGCGGATGATCTGGCGGGATGTTTGGAGTCGTTGTAACGCAGATGTCTTGTGAGGATCGATACCCACAGATACTCTGCGCTGTGGCTTACAACGCAAACGGCAACGGAATGTGCGTCTCCTGACGCTGTTCCAGGCGTTTGCGGAATTCAGATGGGTCGTGAATCAGCACGTCCTGCCCGGCGAAGGTCTCGGCGGCGATCAGGCGCGACAGCCAGAACCGCACGCAGCCCACGCGCAGCATCGTCGACCACAATTCAGCCTCTGCCGCCGTGAACGGTCGCAGCGCGGCATAGGCGCCCAGCAGCGCGCGAGCCCGTGGCGCATCGATCTTGCCGTCTTCGAACGAGCACCAGTCATTCACGGCAATCGCCACGTCGTAGAGCATCGGCGCCGAGCAGGCGTTGTAGAAGTCGATCACGCCGGTCAGGTGGGTGCCTTCGAACAGCGTGTTGTCGCGGAACAGGTCGGCGTGCACGTTGGCCCGTGGCAGCGCCATGATCCTGGCCTGCTCGCGGGCGATTTCTTCTACCGATGCCTTGAGCAGCGCGCCTTCGGCCTCGTCCAGATGCGAGATGAAGTTGCTGCCCTCTTTGAGCATCCAGTCCAGGCCGCGATCGGTGCGGCGCTCGATGGTCTTCTCGCGGGTCGCCAGATGCATGTGCGCCAGCAGCTCGCCGATTTGCACGCAGTGCTGGGTGTTTGGCTCGGTCGGGTGCTTGCCGGACAGGCGCGGTTGCAGCAGCGCGGGCTTGCCTTTGAGCTCACGCAGGGCCTGGCCGTCGGTGGTGCGCAGGGCGTAGGGCACCGGGAGGTCGGCGTCGTGCAGGACGTCCAGCAGTTCGATGAAGAACGGCATCTCCTGCACCGGGCCGCGCTCGACCAGCGTCAGCACGAACTCGCCCTTTTCCATGCTGATAAAGAAGTTGGTGTTTTCACTTCCGGCTGCGATGCCCTGGAAATCACGCAGTTGGCCGAGCCCGTACGGGGCGAGAAAAGCTTCCAGCTCAGGCCGAGCCAGGGGAGTAAAAACGGACATATGAACACTGCCAGCAAAAAGTGAATGTAGGGCCTTACCAGCTGAATAATACCCATTGGGGGATCAGCATGTCCGGTTGATCTGGGCGAATGAACTGGCCGCTTGTGCCGTCAGCGCGCACCAGATAGTACGGCACGCCGTATTTGGGCGTGATTTTTACCGCGTAAACGAAGCCATTGGCTTTGTACTCCTGAACGAAATTGTCACCGTCCTTGCGGATCGTGACGTCAGGTTCAGCCGACGGGGCTTCATCGTCGGCGGCCACCGCGATCAGCGGGCAGGCAACCAACAGAGCGACCAGTAACAAGCGATTTTGTGTACGCATGATAACCTTGCTCCTTTGTCGTCAACGGTCCTCGCATTCTAGCGCCGACCCCGCCGAAAAGGTTGATCCCTCACATGAGTCAAGCGCCTCTCGTCCTGGTGGACGGTTCCTCTTACCTGTATCGCGCCTTCCACGCGCTGCCGCCCCTCACCACGTCCAAGGGCCTGCCCACCGGTGCGGTCAAGGGCGTGCTGAACATGCTCAAGAGCCTGCGCAAACAATACCCGGACAGCCCGTTTGCGGTGGTGTTCGACGCAAAAGGCGGCACGTTTCGCGACGAGATGTTCGCCGACTACAAAGCCAATCGCCCGAGCATGCCCGACGACATGCGCGTGCAGATCGACTTTCTGCACAACTGCGTCAGAGCCCTGGGCTATCCGCTGCTCTGCGTTGAAGGCGTCGAGGCCGACGACGTGATCGGCACCCTGGCGCGCAGCAGTGCCGCCGCCGACCGTCCTGTGATCATCTCCACCGGCGACAAGGACATGGCGCAGTTGGTTGACGGGCACATTACCTTGGTCAACACCATGACCGGTAGCGTGCTGGACGTGGCTGGCGTGATAGAGAAGTTTGGTGTCGGTCCTGAGCACATCATCGATTATCTCGCGCTGATGGGCGACAAAGTCGACAATATCCCCGGCGTTCCCGGCGTAGGCGAAAAAACCGCGACGGGTCTTCTGGTCGGCATTGGCGGTGGCATTAAAGAGTTGTACGAAAACCTCGACAAGGTCCCTGCCCTGCCGATTCGCGGCGCCAAATCACTGCCTGCCAAGCTCGAAGAGCACAAGGAGATGGCGTTCCTGTCGTACCAGCTGGCGACCATCAAAATCGATGTGCCGCTGGACATCGAACTCGACGCCCTGCACTGCGGCGAGCCGGATCGCGAAGCACTGCTGGCGCTGTACACCGAGCTTGAGTTCAAGAGCTGGATCAACGATCTGCAACGCGATGCCAAGCAGGAGGGCACCGAGATCGCGCCGGTTGAAGAAGCGGCGCCGGTTATCGAGGGGCAGTACGAGCTGATTCTGGAGCAGACCCAGTTCGACGCCTGGCTGAAGAAGCTCGACGCCGCCAAGCTGTTCGCCTTCGTCGTGCAGAGCAACGGCACTGACGCACAGCGCGCGCAGATCGTTGGCTTGTCGTTTGCGATCAAGACCCACGAAGCCTGTTACATCCCGCTGACCCACTCCTATATGGGCGTGCCGCAGCAACTGGATCGCGACGCCGTGCTCAACGCGGTCAAGCCGATGCTGGAAGATGCGTCGAAGATCAAGGTCGGCCAACACGCCAAGTTCGCGATCAACTTGCTGGCAAACTGCGCGATTGGCGGCGATCAGGCGAACGGCATCAATGTGCAGGGTGTGAAGTTCGACACCATGCTCGAATCCTATGTGCTGGATTCAACCGCCACCCGCCACGACCGCGACAGCCTCGTCGCCAAGTATCTGGATCACACGCCCGTGAATTTCCAGGACATTGCAGGCAAGGGCGCCAAACAGCTGAGCTTCGATCAGATCGCCCTTGAACAGGCCGGCACCTACGCCGCTGAAGAAGTCGACCTGACCCTGCGCCTGCACGAAGTGCTGCAGGAAAAGCTGGCCAAGACCCCGACCCTGGCGCCGGTGCTGAGCGACATCGAAATGCCGCTGATGCCAGTGCTGGCGCGTATCGAGCGCCAAGGTGCGCTGGTCGATGCCAAGCTGCTGGGCATCCAGAGCGTCGAGTTGGGTAACAAGCTGACCGAGCTTGAGCGCGAGGCCTTCGCCATTGCGGGTGAGGAATTCAACCTCGGCTCGCCCAAGCAGCTGGGTGTGATTCTCTACGAAAAGCTCGGCATGCCGATCATCAGCAAGACTGCCACTGGCCAGCCTTCTACCGCTGAAGCGGTGCTCGCCGAGCTGGCCGAGCAGGAGTTTCCGCTGCCCAAAGTGCTGATGCAGTACCGCTCGATGAGCAAGCTGAAAAGCACCTACACCGACCGCCTGCCGGAGCAGATCAACCCGCGCACCGGGCGGATTCACACCTCGTATCATCAGGCCGTGGCGGTGACCGGGCGGCTGTCGTCCAGCGATCCGAACCTGCAGAACATTCCGATCCGCACCGCCGAAGGCCGCCGGATTCGTCAGGCGTTCGTCGCGCCGCAAGGCTACAAATTGCTGGCAGCGGACTACTCGCAGATCGAACTGCGGATCATGGCCCATCTGGCAAAGGACGAAGGCCTGCTGCACGCCTTCCGCAACGATCTGGACGTGCACCGCGCAACGGCGGGCGAGGTGTTCGGCGTTGAACTGGCGGACGTGACCCACGACATGCGTCGCAGCGCCAAGGCGATCAACTTCGGTCTGATCTACGGCATGAGCGCGTTCGGTCTGGCCAAGCAGATCGGCGTGGATCGCAAGCAATCCCAGGCTTATGTGGACCGCTACTTCGCACGTTATCCGGGCGTGCTCGACTACATGGAGCGCACCCGCACCCAGGCGGCCGAGCAGGGT
>CAURWS010000438.1:0-4339 GCA_963528485.1 uncultured Pseudomonas sp.
GCCTTCAACCGCCAGCGCAGCAACGCCCACCGCCGCGCGCACCGGCCACGGTTTGGCGAAGAAGCGTTTGTAGACCTCGTTGAAAGCCGCGCGGTCGGCCATGTCGGTGAGGTAGATAGTCAGGTGCATGACCCGGTCCATGGAGCTGCCGGCACGTTCCAGCGCAACTCTCAGCGCCTGCAGGGTGCATTCGCTCTGCGTGGTGATGTCGCCCAGCTCCAGGCTGCCGTCGACGCGGGTGGGGATCTGGGTGGAGACCATGATGCCGCCAAAGGTGGCGACGTCGGAGGAGATGGAGTCGGCGTCTGGGTCGGGCAGGAAGGTGAGGTCTTGGCTGGACATGAGCATCTCTGGCTGGAAGGACAAGGCGCCGGATCAGGTCCGGCGCCGTGAAGCCACTCATGATAAAGCACATTGCGCTTGAGGCAATCGGCCGGGGCCGTTTAACCCAACGATCAGCTGCCTTCGAGCAGTTTCGAATCCTGGAAGAAGTAGTCTTGCCAAGAGTCGGGCTTGTTCTTGATCGCGCCGACCCGGTGCAGGAATTCGGCCAGCGGGTAGGTGTTTTTCGGGTTGATGGTGAACTCGAACTGCGGGTTCTCGATGATCTTGATCAGTTGCGCGCGATCGATGCTGGATTTGGTCACGCGAATGTAGGTGTCGGCTGCGCCGGCCTTGTCGCGCTTGATGTAATCGGCGGCATCAACCAGTGCCTCGATGAACGCCTGGTAGGTCTTGGGGTTTTCTTCGCGGAATTTCTCGGTGGCGAACAGCACGGTCGGCGAGTTCGGGCCTAGCACGTCGTAGGAGTTGAGCACGACGTGCACGTTGCTGTTCGCCACTTCCTGCTCCTGGAACGGCGGGTTGGAGAAGTGCCCGGTCAGCTCGGTGCCGCCCGACGTGATCGCCGCGCTGGCGTCAGGATGAGGCAGGTTCACGGTGTATTTGTCCAGACGGTTGTACTCGGCATCCCCCCACAGCTTGGCCGATGCCAGTTGCAGATAGCGCGACTGCACGGAAACGCCCACGGCCGGAACGGCGATTTTGTCTTTTTCAGTGAAGTCCGCAATGGTCTTCACGTTCGGATTGTTGCTCACCAGGTAGTAGGGGAAGTTACCAAGGGACGCCACGGCCTTGACGTTCTGCTTGCCACGGGTGCGGTCCCAGATGGTCAGCAGCGGGCCCACGCCGGCACCGGCAATGTCAACTGCGCCAGACAGCAACGCATCGTTGACCGCCGCACCCCCTGACAACTGCGTCCAGTCGACCTTGATATCGATGCCGGCTTCCTTGCCGTGCTTCTCGATCAAATGCTGATCCCGCGCCACGTTGAGCAGCAGGTACACCACGCCGAACTGTTCGGCAATGCGCAATTGCCCCTCGGCATGGGCCGTGCCGCTGGTGGCCAGGCCTGCCGTCAGCAGGCTGGCGGCGAGGGTCAACGCCGTGCTCAATCGGCGAGGCGAGGACAATTTGAAACGACTTTCACTCATGAGTTGCTCCGTGGCCAGCTGGATCGGGGCAGGGTGCGCCGTCCGCAATCGAAACGACTTTAAAGCTATAAGAGCGATATTTTAAATATCAAAATGGCATATCAATATGCTGCGCCGAGGGTGCCGCCCAAGTGTGTGCTAAGGCCAGGTAGGCGCTGAAAAAACTGCGTCTTCCCAGCGTGGTCTTGGCTCAGGGGCAATCCCGGATTATTTGACCGGGATTGTCGCTGAATCTGACAGGGGTATAGCCAAAGGCTTACACGCGATTGCGAAAACCTGCCGTATACACCTTCACGGGAAAGGCATACATTGGACCCATCGACTGAAGCGCAGGACGCACTTCAGAGGTCAAGGATGATCTGCCATTTGCACGGAACGCTACCGACAGGACGTTGGAATGGTCTTGATAGAAAAGAACCCGCCCAGGCGGGTTTTTTATTGCCTGCGATTTGGGCCGTCAGACGGCGTCGATCACTCTTTGACGTCCATGAACTCTTTGGCCCATGCCACGTAGCTTTCAGGCAGGGTGTAGGTGTGGGTCAGTTCGGTGGCGCTGAGGTTTTCAGTGCTGTGGGTCACCTGACGCTGGGCGCGCAGGCTGTCGTAGGTGGCCTTGATCGCCGCGAAATATGCCGCGTGACCGGCGACGATCACCCGAACACCCAGTTTTGCCAGACGCGCGTAATCGCTCAGGTTAGGGTTGCCGTAAGTCACCAGCATCAGCGGCACGGTCAGTTTTTCGGAAATCTGCTCCAGGTGCTCGAAGTCCTTGATGCCGACCATACAGATGCCATCGGCGCCGGCCTTTTCGTAGGCTTGGGTGCGCTCGATGATGTCTTTGACCGGCAGCACACCGGCGTTGGTGCGGGCGATGATCGACAGCTCCGGGTCGACTCGAGCTTCCAGCGCGGCCTTGACCTTGCCAATGCCTTCTTCGATGGAGATCAGGTCGGTGGATTTGCGGCCGAATTGCGCAGGCAGCAGCGTGTCTTCGATGGTCAGCGCGGCCACACCGGCGCGCTCAAGTTCTTCGACCGTACGCATCACGTTGAGGGCGTTGCCATAACCGTGGTCGGCGTCGGCAATGAACGGCAGCTGGGCCACACGGCCAATGCGCGTGGCCTGCTCGACGAATTCGCTCAGGGTGATCAGGGCAAAGTCAGGGGCGGCCAGTACCTGCAACGATGCGACGGAACCACCCAGAATGCCGACTTCAAAACCCAGGTCCGCCGCGATACGGGCAGACATCGGGTCGAACACGGAAGCGGTTTCATAAGCCGCGTCGGCGGCGAGCAATTCGCGGAATTTACGGCGCAGAGCGGTGTGGGACATTCTGGACATGAGGCTTCCTGTTTCTGGCCGTTATCGAAAATAACGATCTACGCCTGTTCATAAGAAGCCGCGAGACTAACATGCGGAATATTCCGAAGTTATGTCGTTTTGGCATGCCCCATGCGCCAAGTACATAAAAGCGCATAAGCGCCTGATAAAGGGGCATATAAAGGTTGTCTGCACCAATTCAGGGCAATTTTCCCGTGTGATTTATGACGGGTTTCAGACAAAAGCCTCACTTCACGTATCACTGCGCAGAGGTTTCGACGCCTGCGGGAGCGAAGGCTTTGGCTGCCGCAATGGCGTCCCGGGACTCACGCAAATGGAGGTTCAAATTCAGGCGCGCGGCCAGCGCCACGCCGGGTCGCCCAGATGCTCGGCGAAGAAGTCGGACAATGCCTTGATCTTTGCCGGGCGGGTTCGGGCCGAAGGCGTCACGAAATACAACCCGCCGCGGGTCATGCTCCATTCCGGCAGCACCGCTTGGAGCCTGCCATCGGCCAGGTACTCACTGGCGATGAATTCCGGCAGCTCGGCAATCGCCAGACCTTCGAGCAGCACCGGAATCAGCGCATCCGAGTTGGTCACCCGCAGCGGCCCGTTGGGCACCACGTCCTCTTCGATGCCGTCCTCATGGGTGAAACGCCACACCTGACTGCGCGCCCGATAGGCATAACTAAGGCAGGGGCGGCTGGCCAGATCGCGGGGGTGGTTGAGGCGGCCGTGTTCAGCCAGATAGCCAGGTGACGCGACGAGGTACTGGGTAACGGCGCACAGGCGTCGAGCGACCAGCGAGGAATCGGGCAGCACGGCAATCCGCAGTGCGGCATCAAAACCCTCTGCAATCAAGTCCACAGAGGCGTCGGACAAATGCAGGTCCACCGAAATTTCAGGGTACTGGCGCAGCAGCTTGGGCAGCAGCGGCGCGACCCAACGCAGGCCAAACGACATCGGCACGGCGAGCCGCACCTGCCCCCTTGGCTGCACGGACAGGTCCTGAGCCTCGCTTTCGACCTCTTCGGCCTGGCGATAAATGTCGGCCGCTTTGGCGGCCATGCTGGCGCCGAACTCGGTCAGTGCCAGTTGCCGCGAGGTGCGGTTGAACAGGCGCCCGCCCAAACGCTCTTCGAGGCGCGCAACAGCGCGAGAAACGGTGGGCACCGAAACCCCCATGATGCGCGCGGCCGCCGCGAACGAACCTTCTTCCGCCACCTTGGCGAACATGGCCAGACCTTCGAAATCGGGAAGTTTGCTCATTTCATTTCTGCAACGATGGATTGCGGATGATTCTATTTTGAAAGGTTCCAATCGTCGATGAGCTTTATCGAACGACGCGTGATCAACCCATGCTGATCACGCGTTTTTGTTTCAGGTGCGAAACTGCGTCACCAGGCCATTGAGGCCCACTGCCAGTTGCGACAGCTCGCCGCTGGCGGCGGAGGTCTGGTTGGCACCGGCCGAGGTTTGCAACGACAGGTCGCGGATGCTGGTGAGGTTGCGGTCCACTTCACGGG
>CAURWS010000439.1:0-4330 GCA_963528485.1 uncultured Pseudomonas sp.
ATGCCGACACGTTCGCCGCCTGTCCTGACTTGAAGCTGGTGCTGGTTACCGCCACGGGCGTCAATAATGTTGACCTTGAAGCAGCGCGTAAACACGGCGTGGTGGTCAGCAATTGCCAAGGTTACGGCACCCCTTCCGTGGCGCAGCACACCTTGATGCTGCTGCTGGCGCTGGCCACCCGCTTGCCCGATTACCAACAGGCGATTCATCAAGGCCAGTGGCAGAAATCCAGGCAGTTCTGCCTGCTGGATTTCCCCATCGTCGAACTGGAAGGCAAGACTTTGGGCCTGCTCGGTCATGGAGAACTGGGTGGCGCGGTGGCGAAGCTGGCTGAAGCCTTCGGCATGCGCGTGCTGCTGGGTCAGATCCCCGGGCGCCCCGCTCGCTCGGATCGCGTGCCCCTGCATGAGCTGCTGCCACACGTGGACGCCCTGACCCTGCACTGCCCGCTCAACGAACACACCCGCGACATGCTCGGCGCTCACGAACTCGGCCTGATGAAACCCAAGGCCTTCATCGTCAACACCGCGCGCGGCGGGCTGATCAACGAACAGGCCCTGGCCGACGCTCTGCGCAACGGCCATCTGGCGGGTGCTGCCACCGACGTGCTGACCGTGGAACCTCCGGTCAATGGCAACCCGCTGCTGTCCGGCGACATCCCGCGCCTGATCATCACCCCGCACAGCGCCTGGGGCAGCCAGGAAGCCCGCCAGCGCATCATCGGCCAGGTCAACGACAACGCCCGCGCGTTCTACGCCGGCGCGCCGATTCGGGTGGTCGGTTAAGACCGTAGGAGCGCGCTTGCCCGCGCTAGCAGCGTGTCAGGCGGCACATATGCGATGGATGTACCACCATCGCGGGCAAGCGCGCGCCTGCAGAGAGGTATGTCGACCCGTTCACCTGTTAAACTCCGCCCTTTTTTCAGGAGCCGATGATGGACCCGCGCAGTGAAGTGTTACTCCGTCAGGCCGAGCTGTTTCAGGGCGCTTTGTTGCTGACCGGCCTGCCTCCCGATGATTTGCTCGGCACCTTGCCCAACGCGCGAGGCTGGAGCTGGCACGCGGGTGACTTCGCCGCGCTGGACGCTCGCTTCAGCGGCCGCACCCATTTTGGCATCCAAGCCCCGGCTGAGCCGTTCGAAGCTGCCGTGATCTTTCTGCCCAAGGCCAAAGACCTGACCGACTACCTGATCAACGCCCTGGCCTCTGGCCTGACCGGTCGCGAGCTGTTTCTGGTGGGTGAAAAACGCGCAGGCATCGAGGCTGCGGCTCGTCAGTTGAGCCCTTTCGGTCGCGCGCGCAAGCTCGACAGCGCGCGCCATTGCCAGCTGTGGCAAGTCACCGTAGAAAACGCCCCTCAAGCCGTTGAACTGAACAGCCTGGCCAAGCACTTCGACATCGAGCTGGAAGGCGGCCCGCTGAAAGTGGTCAGCCTGCCGGGGGTGTTCAGTCACGGTCGTCTGGATCGCGGCTCGGCCCTGCTGCTCGATAACCTGGATCGCCTGCCAAGCGGCCACTTGCTCGACTTCGGTTGCGGCGCGGGCGTGCTCGGCGCTGCGGTCAAACGTCGAAACCCCGACGTGCAAGTGACGATGCTCGACGTCGACGCTTTCGCAACCGCCAGCAGCCGCCTGACCCTTGCGGCCAACGGTCTGGAAGCCGAGGTCATCACCGGTGACGGCATCGATGCAGCACCGAAACATCTGGATGTGATTCTGACCAATCCGCCCTTCCACACCGGCGTTCACACCGACTACGCAGCGACGGAAACCCTGCTACGAAAAGCACGCGAACATCTGAAAAAAGGTGGCGAACTGCGCTTGGTTGCCAATAGCTTTCTGCGCTATCAGCCGATCATCGAGCAACATCTTGGGGTATGTGCCGTCATGGCCGAAGGGAATGGATTCCGGATTTACCGCGCCAAATGTGCCTGAAATTAACGCTTGCCGAACCGGATTCTCGAAGGCAGAATCCGCTCCGTCCTAGGGGAGTAGTCTCCCACGAGCGCCACGCTCGTCCGGCATGCATCAACATACTTGGTCCTCAGACCATGGTGCGTGCGACCCAGAATCCGCATCAGACGGATCGGTGGTTTGACAAGACCTATGACACGAACATCCTGACCCGGGGCGGGGAGGTTGTACGTGTCATAGCCGTGTTGATCCCGCCCCTTAGGAAAACCCTGATGCTGGAATCCCTGTTGGTCCCTACCGCGGTCGTCGCACTGGCCGAAATCGGTGACAAGACCCAACTCCTCGCGCTTATTCTCGCCGCACGCTTTCGCAAGCCCTGGCCGATCATTGCCGGTATCGTTGCGGCAACCCTGGCCAACCACGCCGCCGCCGGTGCCGTGGGTGCCTGGTTCAGCAGCTTCTTATCCGACGCCATGCTGCACTGGATTCTCGCCGCAAGCTTCACCGCGACGGCCCTGTGGACGCTGGTCCCCGACAAAATGGACGACGACGAAGCCAACACCGCGCGCAAATTCGGCCCGTTCATGACCACGCTGATCGCCTTCTTCCTCGCTGAAATCGGCGACAAGACGCAGATCGCGACCGTCATGCTGGCGGCGCAGTATTCCTACCTGTGGCTGGTGATTCTGGGCACGACCCTGGGCATGCTGCTGGCCAACGTGCCGGTGGTGCTGGCGGGTAATTTCGCGGCGGAAAAACTGCCGCTGACGCTGATCCGTCGCCTGGCGGCCGGTGCGTTCTTCATCCTGGCGATTGTTGCGGTGTACAAGGCGATGCAGGTGAGTGGCTGGGTTTAATCCGAGCTGACACCCGCCCCTGTAGCAGCCAGGCTTGTCGGCGGTGGCGATCTCAAGTCCGCCACCGCCGGCAAGCCGGACTGAGTTGGATCAGCCCTTGGGCGCCTGCTCGTAGAGCGGCATCACCTTCGGAATCGCCGCCTGCAGCGAGGCAATCCGGTTGCTTGAGGCCGGGTGAGTGCTCATGAATTCAGGCTGCGAGGCACCGGCCTGGGCCTGCATCTTCTGCCACAGGGTAATCGCTGCATTCGGGTTATAACCGGCGCGCGCCGAGAGCTCCAGGCCGATCAGGTCCGCTTCGTTTTCATTGGCCCGACTGTTGGGCAGGGTCAGGCTGTAATTGACCACGGTATCGGCCAGCGCCAGGCTGTCTTGCCCCAGGCCCAGCAACGACCCGGCCCCCTGCTTGGCCATCTGAATGCCGTAAGCCTTGGACATGGCTTCACGACCGTGCTCGCGCAGGGCGTGGGCGATTTCGTGCCCCATTACCGCCGCCAGCTCGTCGTCACTGAGTTTGAGGGTGTCGATCAGCCCGCTATAAACAATGATCTTGCCGCCCGGCCCGCAGTTGGCGTTCAGCTCATCGCTCTTGATCAGGTTCACATCCCATTGCCATTGCGCTGCATCCGGACGCAGCTTCGGCGCCTGGGCAATCAATCGCTTGGCCACGGCCTGCACGCGCCTGGCTTCGGCGCTGTCTTTATCCAATACGCCCTTGGCCGAAGCCTCGCTGACGGTCTGCTGGTAGGACTGGGCATACATCTGGTTGACCTGATCGGTCGACAGCATGCTGAACATGTACTGCTTGCGTTCGACACCCACCGAATCCCCACTGGTGGTGTTGACGGCCTGACATCCCGCAACCAGCAAAGCTGCGCTCAAGGCACAAAGAGCAAAGGTCTGACGCATTTTGTATCTCCATTAACACAATGGCGCCCATCCTAGGCGTTACGGGGTGACCAGCGCCAGATAGCAGCCGTTTGCCATATGAAAAGGCGGAAAATATCGCTCAGACGTAACCACGCTGAAACACTATTCATCCCGCTTACGGGACTGCCCCGCCGTTTTGGATCATGGGCTCCAAGCGGCATATCCAATAACGACCAAAGCCGATCAAAAGCGGCCACTTCGTCGGTTTCACCTCATAAAAACGGGGGCCAGGGCGATATCTCCTTCAGACGTCATTCCGCGTCCGGAGCCCCTATGAAGTTCAAGTCGATTCAGTTCTCAGTTGCTGCACTGGCGGGCGCTATCGTGCTCAGCGTCGTAGCAGCGCTCGTGCTTTATGCGCTGTTTTCCGGCGCGCGCACCCAAGAGTTGGTGGAAAAACGAACGACCGCCCAATTCGAGCAGGCCATTCAAGAGCGCCTGACCGCCATTGCCCGCACCCAGGCCAGCGAAATCCAGCGCGAGCTGGAGGCACCGCTGCAAACGGCGGCCGGCCTGGCAACCCTGAACGCCACGCTGGGCATGAAGGACGCCAAAGGCGAACCGCTGGTGAAAGTCACCCGCGAGCATCTGCTCAACGTGCTGCACGAGACCGTGGTGCGCAACCCGAAAA
>CAURWS010000440.1:0-4324 GCA_963528485.1 uncultured Pseudomonas sp.
GCCCACCGGGTTGTTCTGGCGGAAGAGCTCGGTTTCGGTCGGGCCGGGGGCGATGGCGTTGACGGTGATGCCGGTGTGCGCCAGCTCGAGCGCCCAGGAGCGGGTGAAGCTGATCAGCGCGGCCTTGGCGGCGGCGTAGGCGGTGCGCTGGGTGATGCCGAGCACGGTGAGGCTGGAGATGTTGACGATGCGGCCCCAACCCTGTTCGCGCATGTTCGGTAGCAGGGCCTGGGTGGCGAGCAGGGCGGAGTGCAGGTTGACGCTCATGACCGCATCGAAGTCGTCCAGCTCGATCTGCCCCAGTGGCTGCGGACGCACCAGCCCGACGTTGTTCACCAGGCCATCGAAGCGGTAATGCTGCGCCAGTTCAGCGAGGCCGCAGCGGGTCTGGTCCTTGTCGCTCAGGTCCAGGGCCTTGAGCACGCCGGGAAAGGTCGGGTCGTCAGCGTTGCGGGCGATGCCGACTACCAGATGGCCTGCGCCAGCCAGGTATTCGGACAGGGCGCGGCCGATGCCTTTGCTGGCACCGGTAATGAGAAAGGTGCGTTGAGTCATGACATCACTCCTTGAAGGTTGAAAAGGGGGCTTGAGTCGAATAGGGGGCTCTGTGCTGTCAAAGGGTCAGACAGACCGCGATCTCGCGGAATTCTTCAGAAAAAACAACAGCGCCAACAACGGAAACGCGCTGCCCGCAATCACGATCCAGGCCCAGCCGCCATGGTCGTACAGGGCACTGGCGATGACGGAACCGGTGGCGCCGCCGAGGAAAATACTGGTCATATACAGCGCGTTCAGGCGGCTGCGGCTCTTGGCGTCGAGGGCGTAGACAGCGCGCTGACCGACGACCATGTTCATCTGCACGCAGAAATCCAGCACCACACCGGTCACGGCCATGCCAATGACAGCGTAGGCGGGTTGGACGAGGCTGGGCAGGAAACTCAGCGCCGCAAAGAGCATCGCGCACAGGCTGGCGACGCGGCTGTGCCCGGCATCGGCGAGGCGTCCGGCGATGGGCGCGGCGATGGCGCCAATGGCCCCGACCAAGGCAAACAGGGCAATCTGGCTCTGGGACAGGCCGTAATGACGCGCCAGCTCCAGCGGCACCGCGGTCCAGAACAGGCTGAAGGTCGCGAACATACAGGCCTGGTAAAACGCCCGCTGACGTAGCACCGGTTGCTTGACCAACAGCGTCCACAGGGATTTGAGCAGTTGCCCGTAGCTGGCGCTGTGGGCCGGTTGGTGTTTGGGGATGGTGGTCGCCAGGACCACGCTGATCAGCAGCATCATCACCGCTGCCGTGCCGAACACCGCGCGCCAGCCGAAGTGGTCGGCGATCAGGCTGGAGGCCGGTCGCGCCAGGAGAATCCCCAGCAGCAGGCCGCCCATGATGCTGCCCACCACCCGACCACGGGTTTGCTCCGGGGCCAGATGCGCGGCAAGGGGAATCAGGATCTGCACCGCCACCGAGCTGAACCCCACCAGCAGCGAGGCCAGCAGAAACAGGTTTGGGGTCTGGGCAAAGGCGGCGCTGAGCAGGCTCAGGATCGCCACCGCCGTGGTGACCATCATCAGCTTGCGGTTTTCCAGCAAATCACCCAGCGGCACCAGGAAAAACAGGCCCACCGCATAGCCGATTTGCGTCAGCGAGACGATGAAACTGGCCAGCGTGCTCGACAGCCCGATGTCCGGGGCGATCAGGCCGATGATCGGTTGCGCGTAATAAATGTTGGCGACGATCGCGCCGCAGCAGAATGCAAACAACATCGCCAGCCCCTTGGTCATGGTTGCACCGTGGGGCGAGTGGGGGATTGAAGTCATCAGGCGAACTCTCGGCTGGGGCAGGCGCCAACGAGAAGGCTCTGGCGCGGCAACGTAAAAGGAATTGCGAGAGGCTAATGCTTTTTCGTTGCGTTAAGAAGGCCTATCGGATCGATATGTTTTATGCATGAAAGGAATGGCGGGCATCGCCTTTGGGCACCCATCGCCCGGCCGAAACTTTTCCGCGCTCACTCCGGTCACTGCTCTACACACCCCTTTGGAATAAACGCGATGGCTCGGGCAATCTGGAAGGGCGCGATCAGCTTCGGGCTGGTGCATATCCCTGTGGCGCTGGTGTCGGCGACCTCGCAGCAGGGCGTCGATTTTGACTGGCTGGACAAACGCAGCATGGACCGGGTCGGCTACAAACGCATCAACAAAGTCACCGGCAAGGACATGACCAAGGAAAACATCGTCAAGGGCGTGCAGTACGAGAAGGGCCGCTATGTGGTGATCAGCGAAGACGAGATTCGTGCCGCGCACCCGAGGTCGACCCAGACCATCGATATCTTTGGTTTTGTCGACAGCGCGCAGATTCCGCTGCAAAACATCGATACGCCGTACTTTCTTGCACCCGACAAGCGCGGCGAGAAGGTCTACGCTCTTTTACGACAGACGCTGGTGGACACCGGCAAGGTCGCGCTGGCCCATGTAGTCATCCGCACCAGCCAGCATCTGGCCGCCGTGATGCCGCTGGAGTCGGCGATCATCCTCGTGTTGCTGCGCTGGCCCGCCGAAGTGCGCGGAATCGACACGCTGGACCTGCCCAAGGAAGCCACCGATGTCAAGCTCAGCAAAAGCGAGCTGGACATGGCCAAACGGCTGGTCAAGGACATGAGCACCGACTGGTCGCCGGAGGCCGAAGAATACCGCGACACGTTCCAGGACCAGATCATGACGCTGGTCGAGACCAAAGCCCGGGAAGGCAAAATCGAAGATGTGGAAACCGACGCCGGCCAGGCCGAGCGCAAATCCGCTGATGTCATCGATCTGACTGAGTTGCTCAAACGCAGTCTGGGTAGCCGCGGCGGTTCGGCCAAGGCTCCAGTGAAAAACAAACCGGCCAGCAAGAGCAAAACCGCAGCCGCTGATGATGTAGCCCCGGCCAAACGGCGAGCCCCTGCAAGGAAAAAGACGACCAAGGCGTCCTGAGAAACAGCGCCTTGTTTTGAGCCGACCCTTGGAAACAAGGCGCAGAGGTTGAATCGATCATGGCAAAACCTGTGAGTGAGTACACCCGCAAGCGCAATTTCGACGTGACATCCGAGCCCCCCGAAACTGCCGGGCGGGCTCGCGGCAGCAAAGATCAGGCGCTGACCTTCGTCATCCACAAGCACGATGCGCGCAACCTGCACTACGACTTTCGCCTCGAGCTGGACGGTACCTTGAAGAGCTGGGCCGTGCCCAAAGGCCCGAGCCTGGACCCGAAAAACAAGCGCTTGGCGGTGCATGTCGAAGACCACCCGCTGGGTTATGGCAGTTTCGAGGGCAGCATTCCCGAGGGTCAATACGGGGCGGGCGATGTGATCGTCTGGGATCGGGGCATCTGGCAGCCCCATGGCGACCCGCGCGCCACCTATAAGGCGGGCAAGCTCAAATTCACCCTGATCGGCGAAAAGCTCACCGGCGACTGGGCCTTGGTCCGCACCCATTTGCAGGGCAGCGGCGACAAGGAGCAGTGGCTGCTGATCAAGGAAAAAGACGAGGCTGTGCGCTCGGCGGATGAGTACGACATTGTCGCCGACAAGCCAGAGAGCGTGGTCAGCGGGGCGACGGTGGGCGAGGGGCGAGCGCAAGCCAAAGCCCCGAAACGCAAGACCGCTGCCTCCGCACCTGTCACCGAGCGCAAGGCGGTGAAGAAGGTCGCCGCGAAGAAATCCAGCGTCCCGGAAAAGCTCTCGCCGCAACTGGCGACCCTGATGGACACCCCGCCGGCCGGTGAGTGGCTGTACGAGATCAAGTTCGACGGCTACCGGATCATGGCCCGGATCCTCGACGGCGAAGTACGCATGATCACCCGCAACGGCCATGACTGGACAGAGCGTCTGCCCTTGCAGGCCAAGGCCATCAGCGAACTGAACCTGGGCGACGGCTGGCTCGACGGTGAGGTGGTGGTGCTCAACGACGCGGGCCTGCCGGATTTTCAGGCGCTGCAGAATGCCTTCGAAGTCGGCCGCAGCAAGGACATCGTCTATTACCTGTTCGACGTGCCGTTTCTCAATGGCGAAGACATCCGCGAAAAGCCCGTGGAAGAACGCCGTGCTGCCCTTAAAAAGCTCTTGGGCAAGCAGAAGAAGGGGCCGTTGCGCTTCTCCGACGCCTTTTCTGCCAGCCACCGCGACATCATCGAAAGCGCCTGTTCGTTGTCCCTGGAAGGGGTGATCGGCAAGCGCGCGGGCAGTGTCTATCAGTCCCGCCGCAGCCCGGACTGGATCAAGCTAAAGTGCAAGCTGCGCCAAGAGTTCGTCATCGTAGGCATCACACAACCCCAAGGCACGCGCAGCGG
>CAURWS010000441.1:0-4321 GCA_963528485.1 uncultured Pseudomonas sp.
GTCAGAGGCTTACCTGATTCGCGCGTTCGAGCAGCACTATCACATGACGCCCCACGCCTACCTGATCAACCGGCGCATTCAGCATGCCCAGGCGCAGCTGCGCGAGGGCGAAGCGATCGCCGACATCGCCCAGCAAAGCGGCTTTGCCGATCAGGCGCACTTCCAGCGGGTGTTCAAGAAGCACCTCGCTGCAACGCCCGGCCAGTATCGCCAGTAGTCAGACGTACAGCAGTGACACCGCGCACCCGGCCAGCAACGCTGCCATGCTGCGATTAAAGGTGCGAATGCGCTGCGGGCTGCGCAGCCACGGCCCCAGAAACGCCCCGGCGTAGGCCCAGCAACCGACTGATAAATAGCAGACGACGAAGTAGATCAGCGCGAACAAGCCGATCAACCGCGCCTCGCCATCGGCCACAAACGCCCCCATCCCCGCCACCGCTGCCAGCCATGCCTTGGGGTTGAGCCATTGCATCGCTGCCCCGTGCCAGAACGATGGGGCTTGGGTCGGTTTGTCAACAGTCAGCTGGCCGTCGTCCATCGCCAGCTTCCAGGCCAGATAAATCAGAAACGCCATGCCCGCCCAGCGAATAAGATCGGTGAGCACCGGGTAGCGCTGCAAGACTTCGTGCAGACCGAAGCCGGTAAAAACCAGCAGCACGACAAAGCCCAGGGTCGCGCCCATCACATACCGCAGGCTCGCCCCCAGGCCGAACTGCGCGCCGGAACTGAGCGCCACCACGTTCACCGGCCCCGGAGAAATCGACGCCGCCAGCGCGAACGCCGCCATGGAAATCATCAGGTTCATGACCGCCCTACTCTGCTCAATGAATGAGTGGCGACCATAAGCGGCAGGGGTTGGGTGAGTATTGAAGAAAACTGACCAGTGCAGATGCGGAAGGTAAGGCAATGATCAATCGCGGGCTTGGGACAACGGCTGCGCCACGTCTTCCAGTGACTTGCGCTCCGACGCCACGCCCCAAATGGCTTGCACCGCCGCAGCCAACAACATCAACGCCGCGCCGATCAGATACCCGATGAACACCGGTCCGCGTTGATGGCTGTCGATCAACTCGCCAAACAACATCGGCCCGACGATCCCGCCCAGCGCGGTGCCGAAGGCGTAGAACACGGCGATGGCCAGTGCGCGGATTTCCAGCGGGAAGGTTTCGGCCACCGTGAGGTACGCCGAACTGGCCGCCGCGGAAGCGAAGAAAAAGATGATCATCCAGGCGATGGCCTGTTGCGTGACGCTGAGCACGCCCTGCTCGAACAAATAGCCGCTGATGCTCAGCAGCACCGCCGAGACCGCGTAGGTCAGGCTGATCATCACTCGACGTCCGATCACGTCGAACAGCCGGCCCAGCAACAGCGGCCCGCAGACATTACCCAGCGCCAGCGGCAACACGTACCAGCCGATTGACGCCGACGGCACGCCATAGAACTCGGTGAGCACCAGCGCGTAGGTAAAAAAGATCGCGTTGTAGAAAAACGCCTGAGCGGTGAGCAACGTCAGCCCCACCAGCGCCCGCTGGCGATAGGTGTTGAACAGGGTGTCGAAGATTTCACGCAGCGGCGTGTGATCCCGCGCGTGCAGACGAAGCTTTTTACCGTCGGGCTCGGCCAATGTATGGCCCTGCTGGCGCAGGCGCGCTTCGATGCCTTCAACGATCACCCGCGCCTCTTCGGCCTGCCCGTGAATCAACAACCAGCGCGGGCTTTCCGGCAGCCACAGGCGCATCAGCAGAATCACCAGCCCCAGCACCGCACCGATGCCAAAACACAGGCGCCAGCCCAGATCGCCGCCGATCCAGCCGGGGTCCAGCAAGAGGATCGAACCGCCCGCGCCCAATGCCGCGCCGATCCAGAAGGTGCCGTTGATGGTCAGGTCGACCCAGCCGCGAAAACGCGCCGGGGTGAATTCCTGGATGGTCGAATTGATTGCCGTGTACTCGCCGCCAATGCCCATGCCGGTGAGAAAGCGAAACAGCATGAAGCTCCACAGGCTGAAGGAAAACGCAGTGGCCGCTGTGGCGCTGATGTACAGCGCCAGGGTGATGAAGAACAGCTTGCGCCGCCCCAGCCGGTCGGTGAGCCAACCAAAGAACAGCGCCCCCAGCACCGCGCCGCAGATGTAGGCGCCCCCGGCCAGGCCGATGTCGGCGTTGGTCAAGTGCAGCACCGGGCTTTCCTTCAACGCGCCGGAAACGGAGCCCGCCAGGGTGACTTCCAGCCCGTCCAGCAACCAGGTGATACCCAGCGCAAACACCAACAACGTGTGAAATCGCCCCCACGGCAAGCGGTCCAGCCGGGCCGGAAGATCGGTCTCGAAGAGCGTGCCCTTGCTCTCATCAAAGCCTTGCGCTGCTGATTGAATGCCTGCGGTGGTCATGTCCGTTCCCTGCCCCACAGATCGGCGTGATCTGTGGGTTGAGAGTGGGCGACGGCGCGGGAGTTCAGCCCATCGACGCGCGCTGCGCCTGTACGGTCGCGTGCCCCAGCGCGCCGACCACGCCACGGACGATCACCTCCACGTCCGCTGCATCGATGATCAACGGCGGCAGCAGGCGGATCGTCTGGCCGCGGGTCACGTTGATCAGCACGCCATACTCCTGAGCCGCGTTCAGGCTCAGGTCGCGGATCGGCCGGCTCAGCTCGATGCCGATCATCAAACCCAGCCCGCGCACTTGCACGACGTCCGGGTGCCCGGCCAGTTCTTCACGCAGGCGCATCAGCAGGCGCTCGCCCTGGCCTGCGGCGTTGTTCAGCAGGCCCTGTTGCTCGACGATCTCCAGCACCGTGCAGCCCACGCGACAGGCCAGCGGATTGCCGCCGAAGGTGCTGCCATGACTACCGGGGGTGAACAGCCGGGCCACCGCCGTCGACGCCAGGCACGCGCCAATCGGGATGCCATTGCCCAGTGCCTTGGCCAGGGTCATGACGTCCGGCACGATGCCTTCGTGCTGAAACGCGAACCACTTCCCCGTGCGCCCGATGCCGGTCTGGATCTCGTCCAGCATCATCAACCAACCGTTGTTGCTGCAATGGGCACGCACGGCCTTGAGGTAACCCGGCGGCGGCAGCAGCACACCGCCCTCGCCCTGAACCGGTTCGAGCATCACTGCGACAATGCGCTCGCCGTACACCCGCGTGGCCTGGCGAATGGCGTGCATGTCGCCGAATGCAACCTTGATGAAATCCCCCGCCAGCGGCTGATAGCCCAAGCGCACGCTGCCGTTGTCACTGGCCGAGAGCGTGCCCAAAGTGCGGCCGTGAAAGGCGTTGTCCATGACCAGCACCAGCGGCTGTTCGATGCCCTTGGCCCAGCCGTACAGGCGTGCCAGCTTGAGCGCGGTTTCGTTGGCTTCGGCCCCGGAATTGTTGAAGAAAACCTGTTCCAGCCCCGACAACCCGGTGAGCCTGGCCGCCAGGCGCTGCTGCCAGTCAATGCGGTAATGGTTGGAGGTGTGCAGCAAGAGCCCCGCCTGCTCGGTGATGGCCGACACGATTGCCGGATGGCTGTGACCAACGCTGGTCACCGCTACTCCCGCGACGGCATCCAGATACTGGCGCCCGGTGTCGTCCCAAAGGCGCGCGCCCTCGCCTCTGACAAAGCTCAGGGGCAGCGGTTTGTAGGTGTTCATCAGGCAGGCGGCGGTCATGGCCTTGGCTCCATCACGTTGGGATGAGCCAGTATCGTTAGCCCGCTTTGCTGTATAAAGATGGCTTTTCTTGAGTGACTTTTAAGCAGGACTTTATAATGGACTTCTTTCAGGCGATGACCGTGTTCGTCAAAGTGGTGGAAAGCGGCAGCATGACCGCCGCCGCCCGGCAGTGCGAAATGTCGACCACCATGGTCGGCAATCACCTTAAAGCGCTGGAGCAACGTCTGGGCGTGAGCCTGCTGCAACGTACGACACGTCGACAAAACCTGACGGAATTTGGCGTGCAGTATTACCGCCGCTGTGTCGAAGTGCTGGGGTTGGTCAGTGACTCCGAGCGCATGGCCGAACACGCCCAGACTCAGCCCAGCGGCACCCTGCGCATCACCGCGCCACCGGCCTTTGGCGCCGAGCGCCTGTCGCCGATGCTCAGCGATTTCACTCAGCGCTACCCGGATTTGAAGGTCGAAGTGGTGTTGAGCAATCAACTGATGGACCTGATCGAGCATGGTTTCGATGCCGCGATTCGCCTGGGTTATCCCGAATCCTCGGCGCTGATCGCCCGCCCCTTGCAGGACTAC
Source organism: uncultured Pseudomonas sp. (assembly GCA_963528485.1). Classification (GTDB taxonomy): domain Bacteria; phylum Pseudomonadota; class Gammaproteobacteria; order Pseudomonadales; family Pseudomonadaceae; genus Aquipseudomonas. The sequence continues at coordinate 4,241 of CAURWS010000441.1, forward strand.
ACCCTGACCATCTGCGCCTCGCACGATTACCTCAAACGTCGCGGCACGCCGATGACCGCCGAGGATCTGCGCGATCACAGC
>CAURWS010000442.1:0-4306 GCA_963528485.1 uncultured Pseudomonas sp.
ATGTTGTCCAGAACCCTGCTGTGCCTCGCCATTACCAGTGCTTCAACCCCGCTGCTCGCCGATACCGTCTGGTTGAAGAACGGCGACAAGCTGACCGGGACCATCAAGGTCTTCGACGGCGGCAAGCTGCTGCTGAACACCAAATACGCAGGCGATATTCCGCTGGACTGGAAAGAAGTCAAGACGCTGGAAAGTGACCAGCACCTGCTCGTCAAACAGGATGCCTACACCGGCGAGATTTCCAAATCGCTGCATGCCGCCGATGACGGTAAGGTCACCCTGGCCAACGGCGACGCGCCCAAGACGGTGGATCTGGCCAGCATCCAGCAGATCATGAAGCCCAAGCCTGTGGTCACTGATCTTGTGTGGAAGGGCAATATCGACGCCGCCCTCGACTTCCAGCGCGCCGACACCGACACCGATGACTACAACCTGGCCTTTAAGACCTCGGCGACCCACGGTCGCTGGCGCCATAACGCCAAGGGTGAGTTCAATCGCGCGACTCAGGACGAAACGACCACCACCAACAACTGGAACGCCGAGTACTCGCTGGACCGCTTCATCACCGACAAGTTTTTCTGGGACGGCCGCCTGACGTACAAGCACGACGGCATCGAAGACCTGCGTCGTCAGCGCACTGTCGGTACCGGTCCGGGTTATCAGTTCTGGGATGACGAGCTGGGGGCATTCAAGGTCGGCGCGTTGCTCAACCGCACGGACTTTGAATACTCCAACGGCGAGAAGGACAACTTCTACTCGGTCTCGGGTACTTGGGATTACAACCGCTACCTGATCGGCAAGAAGGTCGAGTTCTTCACCAACGGCGAGCTGGGTAAACCCATTGGCAACGTGGCGGACTACAGCCTCGATACCGAAATCGGCCTGCGCTACAAGGTCACCGAATGGGCCTCGCTCAACGTCAAGGCCGAGAAAGACGTCATCAGCGGTTCCGACGACGGCAACCTGAACAAAACCCGCTATACCGCAGGTTTTGGTGTGGCCTGGTAACCGCTTCTTATGTAGCTGACGCGACAGGCTGGTCACTCATATATCCTGTGTCTGGCCCCTGTAGGAGTGAGCTTGCTCACTCCTACAGGGGCCGCGTTGAGTCAGAAAATTTTACGCAAAATCCCCGCAAAATCGTCACCACTCTCCAATCTGGCACCCTTTCGCGATAACGATTATCGTGTGGCCTCAATCGCTGCACGCTGCTGCGCGCCCTTCGTATCTGTCGATTTCATCTGTTCAGGAGCCCCACCATGAGCGCCAAAGCCAACCGGCAAGCCCGAGAATTGTTGCTCAAGGAATATCGCGGCGTGCTGTCGACTCATTCCAAGTCGATGCCCGGCTATCCCTTCGGCTCGGTGGTGCCGTATTGCCTGGACGATCAGGGTCGCCCGCTGATCCTGATCAGCCGCATCGCCCAGCACACCCACAACCTGCAAAAGGACGCGAAGTGCTCGATGATCGTTGGCGAGCGCGAAGCTGACGATGTTCAGGCCGTGGGCCGCGTGACGGTCATGGCCCAAGCGCAGAAGCTTACTGACGAAGCCGCCATCGAATCCGCCGCCCAGCGTTACTACCGCTATTTTCCCGAATCCGAGAGCTACCATAGTGCCCACGATTTCGACTTCTGGGTGCTGGTGCCTGTGCGTTATCGCTTCATCGGCGGTTTTGGCGCGATCCACTGGCTCGATGACGTCGCGCTGGCCAATCCGTTTGCCGGGGCGGCCGAGACCAGCATGGTCGAGCACATGAACGAAGACCATACCAAAGCCATCGCGCATTACGTCGAGCTGGCCGGTTTGCCGCAGACCGAGCCTGCGGTTCTGGTGGGTATCGACAGCGAAGGCATGCACCTGCGTATTGCTCAAACGTTGCACTGGCTGGCCTTCGCCGAGTCTTGTAATACGCCGACACAAGTGCGCCAGGCCTTGGTTCAGCTGGCTCACGCGGAAAAATGGCCGACCGCTGAAGCGACAGAGGCTTGAATTAACGACTTTGCGACTTCACCTAGTGTCTACTGGAAGCCTTCTTCCGTTGAGGAAACTATTTGATGCGCGCTTTTCTACTGCTTTTATTGCTTTTTCCGGTGCTCGAGCTGTTCGTGCTGGTGAAAGTCGGGATGTCGATCGGCTTTCTGCCGACCTTCCTGCTGGTGGTTGCCGGTTCCATGCTCGGGTTTTTCGTCATTCGCGTCGCAGGCCTTGCGACGGCCATGAGCGCCCGTGAAAGTCTGGCGCGGGGCGAATTGCCTGCGCAGCAGATGATGGACGGCCTGATGATGACGGTTGGCGGCGGCCTGCTGGTGCTACCCGGTTTTATCAGCGACGTACTGGGTCTGATCTGCCTGATGCCGTTCACCCGTCGTCTGCTGGCGAACAAGGTGCGTCAGCGCGCCGAGGCGTCAGCCACCCGTCAGCGAGCTTTTGCCGACGACCTGCGTTCGGCAGGTTCCGCCGGTACAGGTCATCCAGGCGCTGCTCGCCCTGGCGCTCGTCAGCCCGAGGTGATCGAGGGTGAAGTGATCGAGGGCGAGTACGAGCCTGTCGACAAAAAGTGATTGCGGCCACAGACCTGCACGGCACCTTCGGGTGCCGTGTGCGTTTTCACGACAGCACGCTGCGTAAAAAATTTCTTGCTCAAGCCTTGTAATCAGCTTGCCCGCCCTTATGTATGGGTCACCGCAAGGTTTCTGGCGCATTTCGTCAGACCGTATTCTGCGGTTCGCCTGCGAACCGCAACCGGCAAGCCCGGATGCTTTAACCACCCGGTGCCAATACCGGGCGTTCAACAACCATAATTAGGAGATCGACAATGAAGCTTCGTCCTCTGCATGACCGCGTCGTAATCCGTCGCAGCGAAGAAGAAACCAAGACTGCTGGCGGTATCGTGCTGCCAGGTTCGGCTGCTGAAAAACCAAACCGTGGCGAAATCATCGCTGTCGGCACTGGTCGCATCCTGGACAACGGTGAAGTACGTGCGCTGGCCGTGAAAGTGGGTGACAAAGTGGTGTTCGGCCCTTACTCCGGCAGCAACACTGTGAAAGTAGACGGCGAAGACCTGCTGGTGATGAGCGAGAACGAAATTCTCGCGGTCGTCGAAGGCTGAGTTGATACCCCGCATTTCCCGTTACTACAAAGTATTTAAGGAATAACGATCATGGCTGCTAAAGAAGTTAAATTCGGCGACGCTGGCCGCAAAAAGATGCTGGCGGGTGTAAACGTCCTGGCTGACGCGGTTAAAGCGACCCTGGGCCCGAAAGGCCGTAACGTCATCATCGAAAAAAGCTTCGGCGCTCCGCTGATCACCAAAGACGGTGTATCGGTTGCCAAAGAAATCGAGCTCAAAGACCGTTTCGAAAACATGGGCGCGCAGCTGGTCAAAGACGTTGCCTCCCGTGCCAACGACGACGCCGGTGACGGTACCACCACCGCTACCGTTCTGGCTCAAGCCATCGTCAATGAAGGCCTGAAAGCCGTCGCTGCCGGCATGAACCCGATGGATCTGAAGCGCGGCATCGACAAGGCGACCATCGCCATCGTTGCCGAGCTGAAAAAACTGTCCAAGCCTTGCACCGACTCCAAAGCCATCGCGCAGGTCGGCACCATCTCGGCCAACTCAGACAACTCCATCGGCGACATCATTGCCGAAGCCATGGACCGCGTGACCAAAGACGGCGTCATCACCGTTGAAGAGGGTTCGGGTCTGGAAAACGAACTGTCGGTCGTTGAAGGCATGCAGTTCGACCGTGGCTACCTGTCCCCGTACTTCATCAACAAGCCGGACACCATGGTGGCCGAGCTGGACAGCCCGCTGCTGCTGCTGGTCGACAAAAAGATCTCCAACATCCGCGAAATGCTGCCAGTGCTGGAAGCCGTTGCCAAAGCCGGCCGTCCGCTGCTGATCGTTGCCGAAGACGTTGAAGGCGAAGCCCTGGCGACTCTGGTTGTGAACAACATGCGTGGCATCGTCAAAGTCGCAGCCGTCAAGGCGCCAGGCTTCGGCGACCGTCGCAAGGCCATGCTGCAGGACATCGCTGTCCTGACCGGCGGCACCGTGATCTCCGAAGAAATTGGCCTGAGCCTGGAAACCACTACCCTGGAACACCTGGGTAATGCCAAGCGCGTCGTGCTGAACAAAGAGAACACCACCATCATCGACGGTGCGGGCGTTAAAACCGACATCGACGGTCGCATCGCTCAGATCCGTCAGCAAATCGGCGACACTTCGTCGGACTACGACAAAGAGAAACTGCAAGAGCGTCTGGCCAAGCTGTCCGGCGGCGTTGCAGTGATCAAGGTCG
>CAURWS010000443.1:0-4298 GCA_963528485.1 uncultured Pseudomonas sp.
GCCTTGACCTGCTCGCTCAACGACAGCCCCAGCCCCGGACGGGTCGGCACCAGCATCCGCCCGTTGCGGGTTTCCAGACGCTCGTTGAACAGCGGCTCCAGCCACTCGAAATGCTCGACCCACGGCTCGGTCGGGTACGCCGCTGCGAGATGCACGTGCAGCTCCATGGCAAAGTGCGGCGCCAGCATCACCCCGGCCTGCTCGGCCATCGCCGCGACCTTGAGGTACGGCGTGATGCCACCGACCCGAGGCGCGTCCGGCATCAGGAAATCGGCACCGCGCTTGTTGATGAACTCGGCGTGCTCAGCGACGCTGGTGAGCATTTCGCCGGTGGCGATCGGCGTGTCGAACTGCTGCGCCAGCGCGGCGTGGCCTTCGGCGTCGTAGCAGTCCAGCGGCTCTTCAATCCAGATCAGGTTGAACTCTTCGAAGCGACGGCACATGCGCTGGGCGGTCGGACGGTCCCACTGCTGGTTGGCGTCGACCATCAGCGGGAAGTCATCGCCCAGGTGCTTGCGCACTGTGGCCACGCGGTGCAGGTCGATGGCGCAATCGGGCTGGCCGACCTTGAGCTTGATCCCGCCGATGCCCTTTTCCCGCGACAGGTCGGTGTTGTGCAGCAACTGCTCCAGCGGCGTGTGCAAAAAGCCGCCGGACGTGTTGTAGCAACGCACCGAATCGCGATGTGCACCCAACAGACGGGCCAGCGACAGGTTGGCGCGCTTGGCTTTCAAGTCCCACAGCGCCACGTCGAAGGCACCGATGGCCTGGGTCGACAGACCGCTGCGTCCTACCGAAGCGCCAGCCCAGCACAGCTTGGTCCACAGCTTGGCGATGTCGCTGGGGTTCTCGCCGATCAGCGCCGGGGCGATCTCTTTGGCATGAGCGAACTGACCGGGGCCCCCTGCTCGCTTCGAGTAACTGAACCCCATACCGCGATGGCCGTCGATGGTCTCGATCTCGGCCACCAGAATGGCGATTTCGGTCATCGGCTTTTGCCGGCCGGTCAGCACCTTGGCGTCGCTGATCGGGTTGGCCAGTGGCAGGAACACCGAGGACACCTTGACCCAGGCAATCTGGTCGTTATCGGCAGATTTGAGGTGGGCGTTGGATTGAACAGACATGGCATTCTCCTTTCGAATTCTTGTAGGGCTGAGTCATCAGGCGCGCTGGCCAGAGAGGTCATCGTTCTTGCTGCGGGAGGTCGCATCGGGCGCAGGCGTGTCTTGCACATCATCGATGTCGAGGCGGTTCAAAGGGCCGACAATCACGAGGTAGGCGAAAGCACCGAGCAGCCCCATGGCCCCGACGTAGATCAGCGCGGAATCGAACGATCCCAGCTGATTGACGAGCACGCCAATGGCAATCGGCGTGACGATGCTGGCGATGTTGCCGCAGAAGTTGAACATCGCCCCGCTGATGCCCATCGAGCGTTTTGGCGAGACATCACCGACGATGCACCAGCCCAGGTTGCCGATGCCTTTGGCGAAGAACGCCAGTGACATCACGCCGATGACCACGGGGATCGACTGGGTGTAGTTGGCGATGACGATGGTGCTGGAGAGCAGCAAACCGCAGATGATCGGGGTCTTGCGGGCGGCGGTCAGGCTGTAGCCCTTTTTCAGCATCCAGTCAGACCAGACGCCACCGATCATCCCTCCAAGGCAACCGGCAATTGGCGGAATCGCCGCCACCAGACCGACCTTGAGCATGGTCATGCCCTTGGCTTCGATCAGGTAAGTCGGGAACCAGGTCAGGAAAAACCAGGTGATGGACGTCAGGCAGAATTGCCCCAGATAAACGCCCAGCATCATGCGATTGGCGCCGATGGCCTTGGCACGCTTCCAACTGAACGGGGTCTTCACATCGCCCATGTTCGGCAGCCCGCCGCCGGCTTCGATGTAGTCGATCTCGGCCTGATTGGCGCGCTGGTCCTTGCGCGGTTCGTGGACCAGCTTGAACCACAGCAGGCCGATCAGGATGCCCGCCCCGCCAGTCCAGAAAAACACGTGCTGCCAGCCGAAGCTGTTGAGCAGGAGCACCATCAGCGGCGTGAACGCGGCCAAGGCGAAGTACTGCGCCGACTGGAAGATCGCCGTCGCCAGCCCCCGCTCATGGCGGGGAAACCACATCACGGTCAGGCGGTTGTTGGCGGGGAACGCCGGCGATTCGGCCACTCCCATCAGAAAGCGCAACACGAACAGCACGACGAACGCCGAGCTGAACATGTCGACGTAGCCCTGCAGGTACGTCAGCGCCGACCAGATGATCAGGCTCATGCCCAGCACCAGCCGCGAACCGAAACGGTCGAGAATGATGCCGCCAGGAATCTGCATGCTGGTGTAGGCCCAACCAAAGGCGGAGAACGCGATGCCCATGGTGATGGCATCGAAGCCGAGGTCGGTGCGCATCGACGGAGCGGCGATGGACAACGTGGCGCGGTCGACGTAGTTGAAAACGGTCACGATGAAGATCATCGCGAGTATGAGGTAGCGAACGTTGGTCTTCGCCGGAACCGATGGTGTGGGGATCACTGTTATTTTCCTTATTGTGATAGAGCCCGGGCCTGCTCGTGGCCAGCCCGTTTGTGCGCAAAATCTATGAATGATTGCGCAATCATTGCAGCGCAACAAAAAAGGCACTGCTCAGCTTCTGCAGTTGCCCCAGGGGAAAATACTACACTGATTGCGCAATCATTCAACACCACGTTTGTCGTTTATTCAAAAAACGGGGTTCAGGTGCTGGCGCGGTCGACGAGGATGAAACCGGTGTCGACCCGAACGGGCGTCGTGCTGGAAGCAGGGTCCTGAAAGCGATCAAGCAAGGCCTGAGCGACCTGCAACCCGATGCGACTGCCATCCACGCGCACCGTGGACAGTGCCGGATAGACCTGAGCGGCACTGCTCAAATCGCCAAAGCCCATGACCGCCAGATCTTGCGGCACGCGCAATCCGCGGCTTGCGGCTTCCGCCAGTACGCCCTGAGCGACGGTGTCCGAGCTGCACACCACCACGTCCGTGGCGACGCCGCGATCCAGCAGATTCGCCAGCCCTTCCCGGCCCACTTGCAACGTCGCGGGTGGCGCGAGGACTTCCATGGGCACGTCATCGATGCCGTGTTTTTTCAGCTCGGCGATCAGGCTGTGGCATCGACGCAAACCGCGCGGGTCACCGATAGCGACGACAGAAAAACGTTTGTAGCCTTTGTGCAGCAGGTGCCGGGCGGTTTCCTCGCCGACTTTTTCGTGGGAGAAACCGACCAGCATGTCGATGGGCTCTTCACTCAAGTCCCAGGCTTCCACCACCGGAATTCCGGCCTGGGCCAGGCGCGTGCGACTCGACTCAGTGTGCAGCGTACCGGTCAGCACGATGCCGTCAGGGCGACGTCCGAGCACGGCTTCCAGCAGTTTCTCTTCCTGCTCGGCGTCGTAACCGGTCAAGCCCAGCAGGGTCTGATAACCGGCTTGCGTCAGCCGATCCATCAGGGCCTGCACGGTGTCGGCGAAGATCGAGTTGGCGATGGTCGGCAAGAAAATTGCGACCAATCGGCTCTTGTTACTCGCCAGCCCCCCCGCCAGCATGTTCGGCACATACCCGGTCTTGCGCACCGCTTCGCGCACCTTCTCGCGGGTGTCTTCGCTCACCAGATCCGGACGATGCAACGCCCGCGACACCGTCATGGGCGACACCCCCGCGACTTTGGCGACATCGATCAAAGTAAGGCTGGAGGCTTTTTTCGGCTCGGACGACGACACAGGGTCTGCCGACCTGCCTGATTTTTTCGGCATGAAAGGTTCCGGATTCAACGCAGGGGATCGGGCACGGCTCAAGAGCGAGGCGCGCCGAGGGGGAATTTAACAAACCGGAGGCGGACAAGCACAGGGTTAACGCGCTGAAAGCTACTTGAATGCGGTGTTTCGGCTCGCCGCGTAGTGGCGGGTTTGATAGGGCAACAGCGTCTGGACCTTGATTCCCAGCCCTTCAGTCAGCCCCCAGGCGACGGCGAGTTCGTCGCGGCGCTCGCTCAAACGGGTGCCTGGCACCTCGCTCGACTCCTCATGGTGGTAGTTTTTCAACAGCACACTCAGCAGTTGCAGCGTCTCCGAAGCCCTGTCGTCACTGAGGCAGGTGAACCGTGTGAGTTTCTCCAGCAGGTAACCCGCACGGCGCACTGCCACCTCGTCGGGGCTGCGCGCCAGAAAAAATCGAAGCTCGACGTCGAGGCTGAAGTGCCCACCGCGATATCAATACCCACTCTGCACTAAAACGCCCTACCCCAACGTCGACGAGCCAATATCC
>CAURWS010000444.1:0-4293 GCA_963528485.1 uncultured Pseudomonas sp.
CGCGGGCCAGCAATTGCGCGGCGCCACGGATGCCGCCGAGGGGATTCTTGATCTCGTGCGCCAGGCCACGCACCAGCATTTTGGTGGTTTCCTGCTTGGACAGCTGGGCCTCTTCCTTGGTGATGCGCAAGAGGCGATCACGGGGGTGGACTTCCAGCAGGAGCATGGTTTCGCCCTGCGACAGAATGGGCGTCACGGCGTAGTCGACGGTCAGCGTCTGGCCGGTGAGCGCTGTCAGCATGGCTTCGCGCTTGGTGAACGGGTGTGCTTGTTCCACCGCCTGACGAAGCGAGCTGAGCGCTTCGGCGGATTCGGTGAACAACTCACTGATGAATTGCCCGTGACTGCGCTGACCGCTGATGGCCAGCAGCATTTCGGCCGCCGGATTCATGTACTCCAGGCGCAGGTCCGAGTTGAGCAGAATCGTGGCAGTGGTCAGGTTGTCGAGTAACAGTCGGTGCAACGTATCGCTGATAGTCATGAATCTCGTTGACCTCTTTTGGCGCATTGCACTGGGGCGGGCCCACAGGTGCAGGCGCTGGTTGGTCTTCGCCAGCGTGGATAGCCGCTGATACGGGGCCTTGCCTTTGAGGTTGCAAAAACCAAACCAAGGCTCCGAAAAGAAGCGTTGAACGACGCATTTCGGGCTTTTTTCGTACAGGCAGCGCGAAGAGAGCGCAGCACCGGGTGATTCGTGACCCAAAATGGGATTTTAAATCGCAGCCTCGTTCAGCTTGTGCACCATTGTGGAGCTTAGTCGCTCGGGCGAGTGTTATCAGAGAAAAGGCAGGATGCTGCTTTCTTCAGGTGGCTTGTCCTTCACAGGGCATTCGGGGCGAACGCCGTAGTCGTCGGCCTTGCAGGGTTGGGCGAGACGTTTCTGCGCCAGCGAGATACGCACCATGGTGAAGGGCTGGTTGGGCGTGCGCTCTGCGACACGACCGAACTCGTCGACGATCTCGATCGACAACTGATGAGTGCCGCGATCGATGTTGCTCATGGGGAACACCGGACTGCGACCTCCCTCGGCGTAGACCTTGCCGTCCAGTAGCAGGCGATAAGTGTGGCGAGGCTGCAGCTCGGGATCGTTGGTGACGGTCACGATCAGATTGCCCTGAATGTCGCGAATTGTGGAGTCCGGCTCCGGCGCGAGAATGCGCAACAGCTGATAACGAAACAGCGGGCCGGGTTTGGGCTTGGCGCTGGAAGCCTGCGCAGGCTTTTTGGGTGTCGAACGAATCTCGTTGCTGGGGGCGATCTCGACCTTTTTCGCATTCTTGTGTGGCTGGTCGGTGTACACCCGATTCCCTTCGGCATCGATGTAGGTATAGACCTCAGCCGTCGCCGACTGGACGACAAGCATCAGCAGACAAAGCGCAATGCCCCGCAGCCAGGAGAATTCAAGGTTTACCGACATGGACTCGCTGCACGGTCAGGTTGATCGTCTGGCTCTGCTGGACGACTTGCGCACCTTGCAGCACCTGTACCGACAGGCTGTGTTCGCCCCGGTCCAGTTCCATCACCTGAAGGCGAGGGATGTTGGTCGGCTGGCCATAGGGTTTGCCGTCCACCAGCAGTTGCAGGAGGTGCCCGGATTGCAGACGCGGCTGGATCGATACGCCCACGGTGAACGAGCCATTGTTGGCGCGCAGTGCTTCTTCCTGAGGCAGGTCGGTCAGCGCCAGCACTTGATAGGCGGCGGTGTTTTGCTGCCCTTGAGGTGGGGCCGGGGAAGGGCTCGGCGCAGCAGGCGGTGGGGCGACGGTGTTGACGCTGTTGAGCGGCGGCAGCTCGACCGTCTCGGCCTTGGTGCCGTTGGGCGGCTGATTGCTGTACGCCGTATTGCCGTTGGCGTCGGTGTATTTGTAGATCTGGGCGACTGCGGGAAGCGCAAGCAACAGCAGCACAAGGGCAAGGCTTTGACGCATGAGTACTCCAGGACCACGATCAGGAGAATGACAACTTGCGCCCTGCTACAGCCGTAGCGCCGGGCGCAGTCGCCAGCATAGAGCAAAACCGCTTTGGCAGTGTCATCGGCTGAGTGTCTCGGTGTGTGTCCACGTCAGGCTTTGCCGGGCATGACGCACAGATCAGTTGCCGCCCGCTGCAGTGCCTTTGCCGTGATCGGGTCTTTTGTCTGGTGGTCAATCTCGGCTTGCACCCAGCGCGGGCAGGCGCTGTCGTTACGATAAGGCTGGAACGCTGCGTACTTGTGCATCATCAGCGGCTGCAGCGTATCCAGCCGCCCGCGAATGCCGGTGGTCAGGCTGTCGGTGGGTTTCGTGGGTGGTTGAGTGGCATGCCACTGAGCGATGCGCGCGTATTGCACCATCTTGTTGGCTTCGATCTGCGCGGTCATGAACTGACGCACGTCGGCCTTATCGAGTGCGTAGGTGGCGGCCTGTGCCTCGGCATTGGCGATCACCACCTGCTCGCGCTCGCTGTCCTGCACAGGCTTGCCGCTGTAGAACTTGCTCTGGGCGACATCGTTGGCGATATCCAGACGCTGATGCATGGCCTCGATCAACGGGCGCAGCGTGTCTGGCGCCGGGGTGTTCGATACCGAGTGAGTGCAACCAGTGGCCAGAACGGCCAGAAGCGTGATTCCAAAAACTCTGAGCATTTCGAGTTCCTTATTGCTCGTTCGCACCGTTCAGGCGCCCGGTGTCAGGTCAGTCATTATCCGGAATAGACCGCTGAAATCGCGATAAATAATTACCGCACACGATTGCGTTTTTTAACGCTTAAATCACGAGAAGGGAGGCTGTCGTTCAGGAAGGGGCGGGTCAGGCTAAGGCGATGCTGATGGCGCAACATGAGCTTGCAATGACGGCGAGAAAAACTTAACCGCCAAAAATAAGATGGCCCCGCTGAGCGGGGCCATGGATACGTACCTAGCGTCATCATCAGCATGACCAGAAGGCCTTCTGGGAGAGGAACATGCCTAGGGCTGCGCGGACAATATAGGAGCGTGAGTAGGGATAATCAACTTTGAGTCAGCAACCTTTGATAGCCGTTCTTGAGGGCGCTTTTTCCAAACCACGCCTCACACGCTATGCAATCAATCCTTCTGGCGCGGATGCCCCCACTGCGTACATGCACAACCTGCTGTTGGCTGAATCGATCATGCCTTGTTTGCATGTTCTTGAGGTGGCTCTGCGCAATGCCATTCATAGCCAACTGACGCGGCAGTACGGGCGGCCGGATTGGTGGGAAAGTGTTTCCACATTTGGCAGGGATGACCAGAAAATAATTCATGCTGCGAAAGGCAAGATCACGTCCAAGTCACATGTGTACACCCCTGATCGCTTGATATCGGAGTTGAGCTTCGGGTTCTGGACGTCGCTCTTCAATGCCAGGCATGAAACGGAACTCTGGAAAGCACTCCGGCTGGCGTTCCCTCGCTGCCCCAAGCATCGCCGTAAGCGCAATGAGGTTTCGAGAGCCCTGACCGTCGCCCGAAACCTGCGTAACCGAGCGGCGCACCATGACGCCCTGCTGTGGCTGCAGCCGAATATGCTGAGTGGTTATCAGGTCTGTATCGAAGTCGTGGGATGGCTGGAGCCGCAGTTGAAGGTGTGGCTCGCACCATTTGACCGGTTTCCGCAAACCTGGACGGCCTGGATGACCTGTACCAGCGATGTTCAATCAGCGAAAGCTTCAATCTCTGCGCGGCCAAAGACGCTGGCTTGATCCGCCAGGCATCTGGCAGCCGGCAGAACAGCCCTTTGGAAATCGCAGGCATAAAAAAGGCCTCCCGAAGGAGGCCTCTCTTTCACGCCGCTTGCGCTGGCGCGAACCGGATCAGCAGCTGTAGTACAGCTCGTATTCCAGTGGGTGTACGAAGGTACGGACCTTGATTTCTTCTTCCGATTTCAGAGCGATGTAGGCATCGATGAAGTCGTCGCTGAAAACGCCGCCTTTGGTCAGGAACGCACGACCTTTGTCCAGCTCTTCCAGGGCTTCTTTCAGGCTGCCGCACACTTGTGGGATCTCTGCAGCCTCTTCAGGTGGCAGGTCGTACAGGTTTTTGTCAGCTGCGTCGCCAGGGTGGATCTTGTTCTGGATACCGTCCAGACCGGCCATCAGCAGTGCTGCGAAGGCCAGGTATGGGTTAGCCGATGGATCCGGGAAGCGTGCTTCGATACGACGGCCACGTGGGCTGGAGACGTAAGGAATACGGATCGAGGCGGAACGGTTACGAGCCGAGTAGGCCAGCATGACTGGTGCTTCGAAACCTGGGACCAGACGCTTGTAGGAGTTGGTCGACGGGTTGGTGAAGCCGTTCAGGGC
>CAURWS010000445.1:0-4292 GCA_963528485.1 uncultured Pseudomonas sp.
TGTCAGGGTCCGCGCCAGCAGCAGCTCGACCCACGAGAACATGAAGCAGAAAAACGCCGTGACGCCGATCCCCGAACCAATCAGCGGGATGAAAATCTTCCCGAAGAACTTGGGAAAGCTGTACCCGTCGATGTAGGCCGTTTCGTCGATCTCCTTCGGAACACCGGACATGAAGCCCTCCAGAATCCACACCGCCAGCGGCACGTTGAACAGGCAGTGCGCCAGCGCCACAGCGATGTGGGTGTCGAACAGGCCGATGGACGAATACAGCTGGAAGAACGGCAGCAGGAACACCGCCGGCGGCGCCATGCGGTTGGTCAGCAGCCAGAAGAACAGGTGCTTGTCACCGAGGAAACGATAGCGGGAAAACGCATAAGCGGCGGGCAATGCCACGCTCAGCGATATCACGGTATTCAGGCAAACGTAGTACAGCGAATTGATGTAGCCGCTGTACCAGCTCTCGTCGGTGAAGATCACCTTGTAGTTCGCCAGGGTGAAATCCTGGGGAAACAGCGTCAGACCGCCGAGGATTTCGGTGTTGGTCTTGAAGGACATGTTCACCAGCCAGTAGATCGGCACCAGCAGAAACAGCAGGTAGATCCACAACGGCACGACTTTACGAAGATTCATGGCCGCTCCTCAGTTCTGTTCGCCGTGGGTCATGGCGGTGTAGAACACCCACGACACCAGCAGGATGATCAAGAAATACACCAGCGAGAATGCTGCCGCTGGCCCCAGGTCGAACTGGCCGAGCGCCATGGTGGTCAGGGTCTGGCTGAGGAAGGTCGTCGAGTTGCCAGGGCCGCCACCGGTGAGCACGAACGGCTCGGTGTAGATCATGAAGCTGTCCATGAAACGCAGCATCACGGCGATCAGCAGCACGCTCTTCATCTTCGGCAACTGGATGTGTCGGAAAACCGCCCAGTTCGATGCCCGATCGATACGCGCTGCCTGGTAGTACACGTCCGGAATCGCCCGCAGACCCGAGTAGCACAGCAGCGCCACCAGCGAGGTCCAGTGCCAGACGTCGATGATCAGCACCGTCACCCAGGCATCCGAGGCATTGGCCGCGTAGTTGTAGCTGACGTGCAGCACATTGTTGAGAAACCAGCCCAGCAGGCCGATGTCGCCACGGCCGAAAATCTGCCAGATGGTGCCGACCACGTTGAAGGGGATCAGCAGCGGAATGGTCATCACGATCAGGCACACCGAAGACCAGCGACCCTTGGTCGGCATCGTCAGCGCGATGGCGATGCCCAGCGGGATTTCGATCAGCAGCACGCAGGCCGAATAGATGAACTGGCGCAACAGCGAGTCATGCAGTCGCGGATCCTGCAGCACCTGCCTGAACCAGTCGGTGCCGACGAAGTAGCGGCTGGACTGGTCGAAGATGTCCTGCACCGAATAGTTGACCACGGTCATCATCGGGATAATGGCGCTGAACGCCACCAGCAGAAACACCGGCAGCACCAGCCACCAGGCCTTGTTGTTTTGCACCTTACTCATGGGGCACCTCGCTGGCCGACGCTGCACTGGCGTCGGCTTCCAGCAGAAATTCATCGGCGTAGAGCATCAGCCACTGGGCCGGAAAACTGATCCAGGCCTGACCTTGCGGCACCGGTTTGTCTTCCTGCAGGCGGACTTTCAACGACTGGCCGGCAAGGTTCAGGGTGAGGATCTTGTAGGTCCCCAAATCCTCGACATAGGTCACGTCGGCGCACATGGCGTCGTCGAACGGCCCGTCCCAAACGTGCACGAACTCGGGCCGGATACCGACCTTGAGGGTGCTCCACTTGGTTGCCGCCAGACGCTGTTGCAGGGCTTCGGCCAACGGCAGATGAATGCCGCCAAAGCCCACGCCGCCCGCTTCGGGCTTGACCTCGATGAGGTTCATGCCGGGGCTGCCGATGAAGTAGCCGACGAAAGTGTGATGGGGTTTTTCGAACAGCTCGCGCGGGGTGCCGAACTGCACGATCTGGCCGCCGTACATGACCGCGATCTTGTCGGCGAAGGTCGAGGCTTCGAGCTGATCGTGGGTGACGTAGACCATGGTGATGTTGAACTGCTCGTGAATCTGCTTGAGCTTGCGCCGCAGTTTCCACTTCAGGTGCGGGTCGATCACGGTCAGCGGTTCGTCGAACAGGATCGCCGAGACGTCATCGCGCACCAGCCCACGGCCCATGGAAACCTTTTGTTTCTCATCGGCAGTGAGGCCCTTGGCCTTCTTTTTCAGCAGCGGTTGCAGGTCCAGTACATCGGCAATTTCCTGCACCTTGATCTGAATCTTCGCCTCGGCCATGCCCTGATTGCGCAGGGGGAAGGCGAGGTTGTCGTATACCGTCATGGTGTCGTAGACCACCGGGAACTGGAAAACCTGCGCGATGTTGCGCTGCTCCGGCGACATGTCGTTGACCACCGTGGTGTCGAACATCACCTTGCCTTCCGACGGGCTGAGCAGGCCGGAAATGATATTGAGCAAGGTCGATTTGCCACAGCCGGAAGGCCCGAGCAAGGCATACGCCCCGCCCTGCTCCCAGATGTGGGTCATCTCGCGGATTGCGTAATCTTCAGGGCCACTGGGGTTTGCGCTGTAGCTGTGCGCGAGTTGTTGCAAACGGATCTCGGCCATCAGGCAACCCTCGCCATGCGCAGGCCCGGCGCCTGGATGAGGCCGCCCTGCTGATCGAATACGAACAATTTGTGAGTCGGGATGTACACGCGGATCGGCGTGTCGACGTCGTACTCGTGCACGCCCGGCAGGTGCAGCACCAGCGAGAAATGCTCGTTGCGCACGTGCAGGAAGGTTTCCGAGCCACTGATTTCCGCCAGTTCCACGGTCACGGCCAGCTCCAGATCGTCGTCGTTGGACGGCACCAGACTCAGGTGGCTGGGGCGCACGCCGAAGCGATACTCGCCATCGCCGATCTTGCGCAGGTCGACGTTGAGCGGGAAATGCACGAAGTTGGCGAAGCTCACCTCGTTGCCATCGATGCGCCCCGGCATCAGGTTGATCGGCGGCTCGGAAAACAGCTCGGCGGCCAGCACCGTTTTCGGCTGGTGATAGACCTCAGGGGTCCTGCCACTCTGGATCAATCGGCCTTCATGAAGAATCGTCGTAGTGCCGCCCAACGCCAAGGCCTCGTTGGGCTCGGTGGTGGCGTAAACCGCGATGGTGTTGCGGGTCTCGAACAACTGGCGCATTTCCTGACGCAGCTCTTCGCGCAGCTTGTAGTCGAGGTTGACCAGCGGCTCGTCGAACAGGATCAGCTCGGCGTCCTTGACCAGAGCGCGGGCCATGGCCGTGCGCTGCTGCTGGCCGCCGGAGAGTTCGAGAGGATAACGGATGAGGAATTTCTCGATGCGCAGCATCTTGGCGGTTTCCCGCACGCGGCTTTCGATTTCGTCCTTCGACATCTTGGCCTGGCGCAGCGGCGAGGCGATGTTGTCGAAAACGGTCATGCTCGGGTAGTTGATGAACTGCTGGTAAACCATCGAGACATTGCGATGACGCACCGCAACCTGGGTGACATCTTTGCCATTCATCAGTACTCGGCCGCTGTCTGGCTTGTCCAGACCGGCCATCAAGCGCATCAGGCTGGTTTTGCCTGATAAGGTGCGCCCCAGCAATACGTTGAATGAGCCGGGTTCAAAGCTCAGCGACGCATCATCGATCCAGATCTGACCGTCGACGGCTCGGCTGACGTGCTCAAGCGTGAGAGACATGGCGTGCCCTTTTTATTTGTCTTGTTCGGGGTGTTGCGTTTTTGGCGTGCAAAGCAGGTCGTGACATTCGTCGACCGATTGTTGGATAGCGACAATCGTGCCAACCGGGCTTCGCTAACGAACCCTGCGCTGAAACCCGCTAAATAGAGTGCTCAGTACAAAAAGCTGCGCATAGCCATATTCGTTGATGAACATAAGTGAACAGGAAAGACTGAACACCTGAACAAAATGAACATTGACTTTGAACACATCTGAACAACAATGGGTGAACGTTTCGAGCACGGATGCTTGGCCCAAGCAGTACCCCCAAAAACAATAAAAGCAACAGGACGGAGCTCGCCCCATGGCCGCAACAGGCGCATCCACCGCTCACGACACCATCATTCAGGACTCCTGGGCCCGCTGCCGCGAATTTGGCCTTGATCATCAGTCCCGCCCGGCCTTTCACCGACTGCCTGACCAGCAGGTCTCGCGACTGCTGGAACGTCATCAGTCGCTGGTGCAGACCACCCATCAGCAGGTCCTGCCCTTCTACGAGAACATCCTCAGCAATTCCAACTGCCTGATCC
>CAURWS010000446.1:0-4291 GCA_963528485.1 uncultured Pseudomonas sp.
GATGTTCACTGCCGACGCCAGGTTGGGCGCGTCTTTGGCGGCCTCCATCACGCGCATCTGCAGCGGTGGCACCAGAGCGAAACTCGCAGCGCCCCAGATCAGGATCGCCACCGCAGTCGGCAGCGGCCAGCGCATCAATACGGAGAACGCCAGCAGGACGACGATCAGCACCACCAACGACACGATCAGCGTACGATCCACCGAGCGGTCCGCCGCCTTGCCGCCCCACATGTTGCCCAGGGTCAGGCCGATACCGAACAGCACCAGCATGGCGCTAATAAAGGTGGTGGAAGCGTGGGTTTCGCTGTGCAGGATCGGCGCGATGTAGGTGAACACCGTAAACATCGCCCCCGAGCCCACGACAGTCAGTGCCAGCGCGGCGAGCACCGGCCCACGGGCCAGCACCTTGATCTCGGCCAGCACGCCGTCACTTTTGGGCAGCGGCAGGTTGGGCAAGGCGAACCACAGGGAGGCCATGGCGACAAAGCCTAAACCGGCGATGCCCCAGAACGCGGTACGCCAGCCCATCATTTCGCCGAACCAACTGGCCAGCGGCACGCCGCCGATGGTCGCCAGTGTCAGCCCCATGAACATCGCAGCCACGGCTCCTGCCCTTTTCTCGGGCGGCACCACGCTGGCGGCCACGATGGAACCGATGCCAAAGAAGGCGCCGTGGTTGAGGGAGGTCACCACCCGGGCGATGAGCAGGCTTTCATAGCTGGTGGCCATGGCCGACATCAGGTTGCCCAGGGTAAAAATCGCCATCAGCCCGATCAGCAGATAACGCCGTGGAATCTTGCCGGTGGTCAGGGTCATCAGCGGCGCGCCGATTAGCACGCCCAGGGCGTAGGCGCTGACCAACAGGCCGGCGGTGGGGATCGAAACGCCGAGGTCGGCGGCAATGCCGGGCAACATGCCCATGGGGGCGAACTCGGTCACGCCGATGCCAAAGGCACCGATGGATAACGCTACAAGCGGTGGATTGATACGCATGAAAATGGCTCCTTATCTATTCCGCAAATGCTACGATCCCGGCTTTCGCGGCGGTAGAGCCCTTTAGGTACAAGCACCTTTGCTTTAGAGGCACAAATGGACTTCAACGGCAGGTCAGGGGAAATGGAGGTGTTCGCCAAGGTGGCGCAGGCCGGGAGCCTGTCCGCTGCGGCGCGAGCACTGGGGCTGACGCCTTCTGCGGTGAGCCGGATCATCGCCCGCACCGAACAGCGCATCGGCACGCGCCTGCTGTTGCGTACGACCCGCGCCATCACCCTCACCGCCGAGGGTGAGGCGTACTTGCGCGGCGCGCGACGCATCCTCGCGGACATGGCCGAAGTCGAAGAAGCCATCGCCAGCCAGGGCGTGCCACGCGGTCGATTGCGGGTCAGCGCATCCCTGGCTCACGGGCGTCTGGCAATCGTGCCGCTGGTGGCAGCCTTCACCGCTCGCTACCCGGAAATCCTTGTCGAACTGACCCTGGGCGATGAGGTGGTCGACATCCTCGCCGGCCAAGCCGACGTTGCCGTGCGCTTCGGTTATCTGCCCGACAGCCCCCTGAGCGCGCGCTGCATCGGTGAAACCGGGCAAGTGATCGTCGCATCGCCCGCCTATCTGCAACGCCACGGCAGGCCCCACGAACCCGAAGACCTGGCCCGCCACAATTGCCTGCGCTTCAACTTTCGCCGCGCCGCCCCCGACTGGCCGTTTCGCCGCGACGACCAGGAATTCTCGCTCAAGGTCTCCGGCAGCATCGAATGCAGCAGCGGTGAAGCGCTGGCGCAACTGGCCAGGCTCGGCGCCGGCATCGCTCGCATCGGCGCCTTCACCGTGGTCGACGAGATCGAGCGCGGCGAACTGGTGCCGTTGCTGGAAGCCTACAACCCCGGCGACCGCGAGCCGATTCACGCTGTGTTCGTCGGCGGCTCGACCATGACCGCGAGGGTCAGGGTGTTTGTGGACTTTCTGGTGGAGCATCATCGTGACTGGCGCTATGCGCTGTCCGCGGCGCAATGATCGATTCTGGTCGGCAACGGACTGCGACTCATCGTCAACCCGAAACGAGAATCAGAGCTGGGGGCCAGTACGCCCAGAATGGGCAATCGAATCGTTCAGACAGCGCAATGATCAGTGGCGATGAGCATCCGAAGCCCCGGCATCCGGACCTCGCAGATACACCTCATCACTGACCTTCTCCAGCCACTCGACATTCTTGCCATTCAGTGCCTCCTGCACCGCAATGTGCGTCATCGAAGTCGTGGCCGATGCGCCGTGCCAGTGTTTGTGGCCGGGTGGGCACCAGATCACGTCGCCGGCACGAATCTCGACGATGGGCTCGCCTTCGCACTGGGTCCAGCCGCAGCCTGCAGTGACGATCAGGGTCTGGCCCAGCGGGTGAGTGTGCCAGGCCGTGCGGGCGCCGGGTTCGAAGGTGACGCTGGCAACGGACACTCGGGCAGGTTCGGGCGGGAAGTTCAGCGGGTCGATTCTGACCGTGCCGGTGAACCATTCTTCCGGGCCTTTGATGGAGGGTTGTGAGCCTGGGCGTTTGAGTTCCATGGGGGTTCCTGTGCAGAGAGTGTTTGCGGTTAAGGCGCAGGAAAGCACACTAAACAACGTTGAAAGCGATGAGTACCGCCCAACAATGGGATGTGCTGATGAGCCTCGCTCAGCAATCGCGGGCGGCGATTGATGAGAAACGCTCAAGGCTTCATGCAGGTTTTTGCCGATAGTGGTGCCCGCTCTGATCCACTAGCGTGTGGGTTTCTCAACCCGGCAGGAGCTTCACAATGAGAGCACTGGTTGCAAGCTGTGCGCTGAGCGCCGCCTCGATGGTCCCCTTCGCAACTCAGGCCGCAGAAACACCCGCGACGCAGAGCATGAGCGTGGTCAGGAATGGCGAGCAGGCGTCGATCATGGGCGCGCCTGGCAACTTCGTCGGCAGCGTGCGCGTCGACCCATTGTTCGCGCCGCGCGCACCGTCGGCGGTCTCGGCAGGCGCGGTCACCTTTCAGCCCGGCGCGCGTTCGGCCTGGCACACCCATCCGCTGGGGCAGACGCTGGTGGTCACCTCCGGCACCGGCTGGGTGCAGCAAGCGGGTGGGGAAAAGATCGTGATCAAGCCGGGCGATGTGATCTGGACGCCCGCAGGCGTCAAGCACTGGCACGGCGCGACGGCGACCACCGGCATGAGCCACATCGCGATTCAGGAAACACGTAACGGCACCAGTGTCGAGTGGCTGGAGCCGGTCGGTCAGGCGCAATACGAAGCGTCGCGTTGAGGCGTCGAAGGTCAGGTGATCGAAGCGCTTACGCCAGGTAATGCCCCATCGGCTGCAGCTCGCGGATCAGCTCGATCAACAGCCGCAGGCCCATCGGCAACTGACGATGGCTGGAGTAATACATGTGAAAACCCGGCGCCACGCTGGCCCAGTCATCGAGCACACGAATCACCTCGCCGCGCTCGACCAACGGCGCCATGGCAGGCTCCGGGGCGTACATCAGGCCGGCACCCCGACGCACCAGCGACAGCCCGACGCGGGTTTCGTCGATGGTGATGCAACCCGGCACGGCGACGGCCAACTGCTCGTCGCCCTTCTCGAATTCCCAGTCATAGATCGAGCCACTGCCCAGGCGAATGCGCAGGCAACGGTGCTGCAACAGATCGTTCGGGTGCTGCGGCACGCCGAAGCGTTGGAGGTAGCCCGGACTGCCCGCCACCACCCAGCGAATGTCCGGCGACAGGCGCTGGGCGATCATGTCTTCGGGCACCGTGCCGCCGTAACGAATTCCCGCGTCATGCCCGCCGCCGATGATGTCGACGATGAGGTTGGTCACCGTCAGGTCGATTTCGATTTCCGGGTAACGATCGTTGAACGCCGGCAGCACCGGACCCAACAGCAGGTCGGCGGCATCGCCCAGCAGGTTAAGGCGAATCCGCCCGGTCGGCTCATCGCGAAAGCGATTGAGCGCCTCGGTCGCCTGGCCGATGGCGTCCATGGGCTTGCTGATCACCCCGAACAGCTCCTCCCCCGCCGCCGTCAGCGTCACGCTGCGCGTCGTGCGATTGAGCAGGCGCACACCCAACCGCGCCTCCAACCCCTTGATCGCATGACTCAACGCCGACGCACTGATCCCCACCTCCTTGCCCGCACGACTGAAGCTCTGGTGCCGGGCGATGGCCAGGAAGTAAACGAAATCGGCGAGATTGGCACGGCTGACCTGCATGGGCGGGTTCCTGTGTGGGATGGACTGGAATGTTACCGCTTGAGGCAGAGCGTATTGATGAGCGTTATTC
>CAURWS010000447.1:0-4286 GCA_963528485.1 uncultured Pseudomonas sp.
GGTCGAGAAATCCGGTTTTGCCTTCATCGGCCCGAAAGCCGACACCATTCGCCTGATGGGCGACAAGGTGTCGGCCAAGGACGCCATGATCAAGGCCGGCGTTCCGACCGTTCCAGGCTCCGACGGCGCGCTGCCGGAAGACGAAGAAGAAGCGCTGCGCATCGGCCGCAAGGTCGGTTACCCGGTAATCATCAAGGCCGCCGGCGGCGGCGGTGGTCGCGGCATGCGCGTGGTGCACAAGGAAGAGGACCTGATTTCCTCGGCCAAACTGACCCGTAGCGAAGCCGGTGCTGCCTTCGGCAACCCGATCGTTTACCTGGAGAAGTTCCTGACCAACCCGCGTCACGTGGAAGTTCAGGTGCTGTCCGACGGCCAGGGCAATGCGATTCACCTGGGCGACCGTGACTGCTCGCTGCAACGCCGCCACCAGAAGGTACTTGAAGAAGCGCCGGCCCCTGGTATCGACGAGAAAGCCCGCGCCGAAGTGCTGGCCCGCTGCGTCAAGGCGTGCATCGACATCGGTTACCGCGGTGCCGGCACGTTCGAATTCCTGTACGAAAACGGCGCGTTCTATTTCATCGAAATGAACACCCGCGTTCAGGTCGAGCACCCGGTTTCGGAAATGGTCACCGGTATCGACATCGTCAAGGAGATGCTCAGCATCGCCGCTGGCAACAAACTGTCGTACACCCAGGATGACGTGAATATCCACGGCCACGCGCTGGAATGCCGGATCAACGCTGAAGATCCGCGCACCTTCATGCCGAGCCCTGGCACGGTCAAGCATTTCCACGCACCAGGCGGCAACGGTGTTCGCGTCGATTCGCACCTGTACAGTGGTTACGCCGTTCCGCCGAACTACGACTCGCTGATCGGCAAGCTGATCACCTGGGGCGCAACCCGCGACGAGGCCATGGCCCGCATGCGCAACGCCCTGGACGAAATCGTGGTCGACGGGATCAAGACCAACATCCCGCTGCACCGTGATCTGACCCGCGATGAAGGCTTCTGCAAAGGCGGCGTCAACATCCACTATCTGGAACACAAACTGGCCGGTGAGAACCACTGATCCGTCAGCCAATGTTGCAGACCAGCAAAGCCGCTTTCGAGCGGCTTTGTTGTTTCTCCCCGAACCCCGTAAACTTGCGGGTCTTTCGCGGCGTTGTGCCGCCCCGTCATTTTTCAATTCGAAGGTAATCCGCCATGCCTTGGCTGCAAGTCCGTCTCGCCATCAGCCCAGAACAAGCCGAAACCTACGAAGACGCGCTGCTTGAAGTCGGTGCCGTGTCCGTGACCTTCATGGACGCTGAAGACCAGCCGATCTTCGAGCCGGAACTCAACACCACGCCGCTGTGGACCCACACCCACCTGCTGGCGCTGTTCGAAGCCGACACCGACGCCGAACTGGCGCTCAATCACCTGAAACTGCTCACCGGCGCCGAGTTGCCCGAGCACACCCATGAAGTGATCGAGGACCAGGACTGGGAACGCAGCTGGATGGACAATTTCCAGCCAATGCGTTTCGGTCAGCGCCTGTGGATCGTGCCAAGCTGGCACGCCGCGCCCCAGCCTGACGCCGTCAACCTGCTGCTCGACCCGGGCCTGGCCTTTGGCACTGGCACCCACCCGACCACCGCCCTGTGCCTGGAATGGCTGGACGGTCAGGACTTGAGCGACGCCAACGTGATGGATTTCGGCTGCGGCTCGGGCATCCTCGCCATCGCCGCCCTGCTGTTGGGCGCGAAACATGCAGTAGGGACCGACATCGACGTGCAAGCGCTGGAAGCCTCGCGCGACAACGCCGGGCGCAACAACGTGCCTGCCGAGAAATTCCCGCTGTACCTGCCGCAAGATCTGCCTCAGGAGCCGGCCGATGTGCTGGTGGCCAATATTCTGGCCGGGCCGCTGGTTTCCCTGGCACCCCAGCTGGTCAGCCTGGTCAAACCCGGTGGACGCCTGGCGTTGTCCGGCATTCTGGCCGAACAAGGCGATGAAGTCGCAGCGGCCTACGCCGATGCATTCGACCTGGACCCGATCGCCAATCGCGACGGCTGGGTCCGCATCAGCGGCCGTCGTCGCTGATCATCTCTGACTGCAACCCTTTAGGCGCTCGTTAATCCGGATACCCGCATGACCGACAGTTTCGTCACCCAGTGCCCCCACTGCCAGACCAGTTTCCGCGTCAGCCACGCACAATTGAGCGTGGCCCGAGGCATGGTTCGCTGCGGCTCCTGCCTGCAAGTGTTCAATGCCGCGAAACAACTGTTGGAAAAAAGCGCCGAGGCCCGAGCGGCTGAATCTGGTGTCACGCCCACGCAAACGCCCGAGTCCGAACCTGCCGCGCCTCAGGTCATCGCACCGCAATCGGTCGTCGTCGCACAACCGGCACCGCTGCCGGTCAGGCACGAAGACCGCACCGTCGATCTGGACAGCCTCGACCTCGATGACCTTGACGTCGAACTCGCCCGCCTTGAGCAACGGGAAATCCAGCTGCCGGAGTCTTTCGGCCACGCCCGCAACCACCGCGAGCACGATCAGGTGGAGTCCTTCAGCGCCCGTCGCGATGAACCTGAAGTCACCTCCGAAGCCTGGGATCACGGCCTGAGTCACGACGACGTGAGCCGGCTGCCGGAGTTGCACGCTGAAGTCATCGAAGAAGGTGAGGTGTACCACGAGCCCGACTCGCTGATCGAACCGCTGAACCGCGACGAAGCCGAGCAGGACGACCATCGCACCGAGCCCTCTTTCTCTTCGGCGCCTGTCGATCTGGACGACGAGCCGCATGCCGAAAAGCGCATGCATGCCGAGTCCGATCCTGAAGAGCACGCCTCCTCCGAACGCTTTTCGGCGCTGGACGGCGACGACGATCACTCGCGTTATCGCCCCCACGAAGACGACGATGAAGACGAACGGCCGCAAGCCCACGGCAAGCGCGTTCGCAACGAGCCAGGCCTGCGCGATCCGGCCCTGCTCGACCTGACCGACGATCCGCTGCAGCTGTCCTGGCAGAAGCCAAAACCGCGCTGGGGCCGTCGCCTGCTGTGGCTGTTGCTGGCATTGATCGCCCTGCTCGGGCTGGCCGGGCAATACGTCTGGTATCACTTCGACGAACTGGCGCGTCAGGATCAGTACCGCTCGTGGTTCCAGGACATCTGCCCGCAGGTCGGCTGCAAGGTGCCGTCGAAGGTCGATATCAAACTGCTCAAAAGCAGCAATCTGGTGGTGCGCAGCCATCCCGAGTTTCAAGGTGCGCTGGTGGTCGACGCCATCATCTATAACCGCGCCTCGTTCTCCCAGCCTTTTCCGCTGCTGGAACTGCGCTTCGCCGATACCAGTGGTCAGCTGATTGCCAGTCGTCGGTTCAAGCCAGGCGAATACCTGAGCGGCGAACTGGCCGGAAAGGACGAAATGCCGCCGCAGACGCCTATTCACATCGCGCTGGACATTCTCGACCCGGGTCCGAAGGCGGTGAATTACAGTTTGAGTTTTCGCTCGCCGGAGTAAACTCCCAGTCTTGCCTGAGGGGACGTGCCTGGCGCTGACCGCCCTAAAATGCGGCACAGAGCCATCAGAAAGCTGACGACAGTTTTATGACAATGCGAACTCGAACCCAACCGTTCGCGATAAGAAGGCAACTGTTCAGATTTTATCCAATTCAGCCTTTATCCGGTCATCGAGAGCGGGTATCATGCCCACCCTTTTTCATACTCTGGGTCCCGTCTGAACAGCTGCCTAAGCACTTTTCGGACCAGGCTTCGTGATACGGCCCCACAACAGGTCACCCTATGTCGGCGGTACGCATCGGCCCCTATACATTGCAAAATGGCTTGATCCTCGCCCCCATGGCGGGCGTCACCGACCAACCGTTTCGGCAGCTCTGCCGCCAGCTTGGCGCGGGCCTGGTGGTCTCGGAAATGGTCACCAGTGACATGAGCCTGTGGAACAGCCGCAAGTCGCGGCTTCGCATGATTCATGAAGGCGATCCCGAGCCGCGCTCGGTACAGATCGCCGGTGGGGACCCGCAGATGCTTGCGGACGCGGCACGCGCCAACGTCGAACTTGGCGCACAGATCATCGATATCAACATGGGCTGTCCGGCCAAGAAGGTCTGCAACAAGGCCGCTGGCTCCGCGCTGTTGAAAGATGAGCAGTTGGTGACCGAAATCCTGCACGCGGTGGTCGCGGCAGTCCAGGTACCGGTCACCCTGAAGATTCGTACCGGCTGGGACCGGGCGAACAAGAATGGTCTGACGGTTGCCAGAATCGCCGAACAAGCGGGCATTCAG
>CAURWS010000448.1:0-4282 GCA_963528485.1 uncultured Pseudomonas sp.
TCTCTACGCGGTAGGCCTGGCGTTGATGAGCATGGCCGACTCGCCTGCCACGCTATCCCTGAGCGCTGGTTTGCTGATCGGCATCGGCCTGTCCGGTACCACTTTTTCCATCATTCTCGGCGTGGTCGGCCGCGCCTTGCCGCCGGAAAAACGCAGCATGGGCATGGGCCTCGCCAGTGCGGCAGGCTCGTTCGGCCAGTTCGCCATGCTGCCGGGCACCCTGGGCCTGATTGGCTGGCTGGGCTGGTCCATGGCGCTGGTCGCTTTGGGCTTGCTGGTGGCGTTCATTCTGCCGCTGGTGGCGATGCTCAAGGACAGACCCGTTCCGGTGGCTGTGGGCGAACAGACCCTGCGCGAGGCCCTGCATGAAGCCTGCACCCATTCGGGTTTCTGGCTGCTGTCGTTCGGCTTTTTCGTGTGCGGTTTTCAGGTGGTGTTCATTGGCGTGCATTTGCCGGCGTACCTGGTGGATCAGCACCTGCCTGCGACGGTTGGCACCACTGTGCTGGCGCTGATCGGGCTGTTCAACGTGTTCGGCACTTACATTGCGGGCTGGCTGGGTGGGCGGATGTCCAAACCGCGCCTGCTGACCGGCCTCTATCTATTGCGCGCGGTGGTCATTGTCGGCTTCCTCTGGGCGCCGTTGACCCAGACCACCGCCTACCTGTTCGGCATTTCCATGGGGCTGCTCTGGCTGTCCACGGTGCCGCTGACCAACGGCACCGTGGCGACGCTGTTTGGCGTGCGCAACCTGTCGATGCTCGGTGGTATCGTCTTCCTGTTCCACCAGTTGGGTGCCTTTCTCGGTGGCTGGCTGGGCGGAGTGGTGTATGACCACACGGGGAGTTACGACATGATCTGGCACGTATCCATTGCCCTGAGCCTCATGGCTGCTGCCCTGAACTGGCCGGTGCGCGAGCGGCCCGTGGCGCGCCTGCAGGTGCAACCGGTGGCGCTGTGACCCGCATCGCCCCTTGGCTGGCCGCTGTCGCCATCGTCGCGACGCTGCTGGCACTGGCCTGGTGGGGCTGGCACAGCGTTGGCCTGGGCGCTTTGCAGCTGGGCATGACCTGCTGACGCTCGCCGTCCCTAGGCATCCGTGAAGGCAGAGAGTAGCGTGTAGTCCTGACACCCGACTTCTTGTCTTGAATGGATGCCGTCATGAACATTCGCTGGATCGCACTTCCCGTTCTTCTGCTGGCCATGAACGGCGCGGCCATGGCCGCCGACTGTCCTCCTTTATTACAGGGCGAGCTGCCCAAACTGCGCGCAAAGCAGGCTATCGACCTGTGCAAGCAGTTCGCGGGCAAGCCGATGGTGGTGGTCAATACCGCAAGTTTTTGCGGTTTTGCGCCGCAGTTCAAAGGCCTCGAAGCGCTGAACCAGCGATTCAAGGGGCAGGGCCTGGAAGTGCTCGGCGTGCCGTCGGATGACTTCAAGCAGGAGTCCAACGACGCGGCAGAGACGGCCAAGGTCTGCTACGTCAACTATGGCGTGACCTTCACCATGACCGAGCCGCAGCCGGTGCGTGGTTCGGACGCCATCCACCTGTTCAAGGTGCTGGCCGAGCAGAGCAATCCGCCGCGCTGGAACTTCTACAAGTACGTGGTGGACCGCAAGGGTAATGTTATCGCCAGCTTTTCCAGCAGGACCACGCCGGATGATCCTGAGCTGATTTCGGCGGTGGAAAAGGCGATTGCGTCCAAACCCTGATCCCTGACCGAAACAACCTTTGCCTGGAAACGAAAAACCCCGCAGACATCGCAGGCTGCGGGGTTTTCTGTATGGCGAACCGGTGTCGGTCGGTTCCGCCAACGGCATCAGAAGCGGTAGGTCAGGCCCAGGCCGAAGCCGTTGGCGCTGTTGTCGTACTTGGACGAGTAACGTTGTCCCAGTGCGTTGGTGCGGTTGACCTTGATGGTTTCCTCGTCCAGATAGGAGTAGGCAACATCGATGGTGATGTCGTCAGTCGGGCTGTAGCCAGCGCCAACGCTGAAGATGGTGCGGTCACCGGTCGGGATGCGTGGCGAACGATCAGTGTTGTTGGTCGGCGACTGGTCGAAAGTCAGGCCGGTGCGCAGAACCCACTGCTTGTTCAACTGGTACGAGGTACCGACGGCGTAAGCCCAAGTGTCGTGCCAGTTCTGTTCTTCGGTAATGGTGCTGACCAGGGTTGGTGCCGCCACGCCGCCCGCGCGGGTCACCCCGGAGTTGCGAACGGTGATGTCCTGCAGACGGCTCCAGCGAGTCCAGGTTGCGCCGGCGTAGAGTTTCCAGTCGTCGGTCATTTTCTGGGTGACCGAGAAGTCTACCGATTCCGGAGTATCCAGACTCAGTTTGCCGTCGTAGCGCCCTGCGCCGAGGACGGTGGCCGGGACGCCCGCGCCTGGCGTGACTTCGGTGTGGCCATCCAGCTTGTAAGTAACTTTCGAGTGGTAAGTCAGGCCTACGCTGGTGCTGTCGGTGGCCTGAACCAGTACGCCAGCATTGAAGCCGTAGCCCACGTCATCGCCTTTGACCTGAACACGACCGTCGCCGGTGCGAGCACCCAGCAGCGGGCTGACGTTCAGCGCCGACTCCAGTACACCGGAAATACGGTTAATGGTCGGACCGAAACCGATCGACACCCTATCGTTGAAGGCGTAGCTGACAGTCGGCTGGAAGGTGATGACCTTCACCATGCTCTTGCTGCCGAAATTGCGGCCCTGGAAGCTGCTTTCGTAATCGGTGACGAGGCCGAAAGGTGCGTAGACGCCCAGGCCAAATGCCCAGTGATCATCCACAGGATTGACGTAGAAGCCCATTGGCACGGCAGTGAAGGGGACCATGTCGCCCTTGTTGGTGCCTGTGGCGGAGCCGCTGGCGTCTTTGATGTCAGTCTTGGCGTCGATCGCAGCCACGCCTACAGTCACTTGCTGGCGTTTGAGGCGCGACATGCCGGCCGGGTTGCCATAAACGATGCTGGCGTCATCAACGGACGAAGAGCGGCCGGCGAAACCGGTGCCCATGCCGCTGATGCTTTGCTCGTTGAGGGCAAAACCGGATGCGAAGATTTGGGTGGAGGCAAGAGTGATGGCGAGACTGAGGCTGGATTTGATCATTGTTTTTTTCATTGTTAGAACTCCTTGTTGATCACCGCGCGGAAATTACCAATATTTTTCATAACGCGCTATAGGCTGGATCACCCGAGTTAGAGCAGTTTTTGTAGGACAATCCGGGTAAAACTGCTGCGATCTTCAGCGAAACTGCTGAGTCACAAAATGGCTGGTTCGCCCGCGAACAGAGGCCGAACCGAGGTATTCCAGGCCGTCGCGAAATCCTCCAGACGGCCATGAGGCTGAAATATCCTGCGCCAAATACGTGCCATTCCCATCACGTCATCTTCGGCCGGCATCGAAAATCGGCCGGCTTCGACCATCATCCAGGCAATGGCTGTGGAATAGCGCAGGTTGACGGTCAGTTCCAGGTCGGGCCCGGTGAGGAAGGCATGCTGGCTGGCAAGGCCTCGGACCAGGCTGGCGAGGTCCGGGTCCTTGGCCAGATAACCCTCCCAGAGTTGATAATGGCGCGCGTCGGAAATGCCGTAGAGGCCGTGACCGCGCTGGCTGTCGAGCTCGGCACCCAGTGCAGACTGGCTTGCAGCGACGGCGAGGAGAAAAGACTCCGCGCCCGGCGGGTTGCGTCCGAGGTAGATCAGCGTGGGGCGGATCACGTATCGGCACAGTTCACTGGCAGCGATTCCCATAACACCCTCGGGAGGTTAATGAGTCGGCGGACCCTGACGCTTGGCAGCGGAATTGAAATCCGGGCCCACCGCAAGCGGCTCAGACCGCTTGAGTTGAAGCGTAGTCTCATATTTGCGGTGTAAAGGGCTGTTTTTAAAATATTTCCCGATCCGAAGTGGTACGCATATTTCATCTGGCAATGAGCCTGCCGCGCTTTTTTGTATGAAAAACAGACACAAAAAAGCCCCACCGTTTGAAGGTGAGGCTTGGCTGCGCGATTTTTTTACCGACGAACGGTATCAGGCAGTCAGTGCCTGGCGCGTGCGCTCGATCACGGCCTGCAGCGGTTCGGCGCTGGAGTACTGATCGGGATACAGGCGTTCGCTGTGACGGGCGATGCCGTGTTCGTTGACGATGGTGAAGCTGAAGCAGCCTTTGCGGGCGGCCATGATCAGGCAGTCCATCGGTGCGAAGGCGTTGGTGAGGGTGCGGATAGCATCCTGAGTCTGGATATGAGTAGTCATGTAATGGTGTTTCCTGAATCGACACGCAATAAG
>CAURWS010000449.1:0-4280 GCA_963528485.1 uncultured Pseudomonas sp.
TCGATGCAGGTCCAGCGTGATCTGGGCTCTGACATTGTGATGATCTTCGACGAATGCACCCCGTACCCGGCCAGTGAAGACGTGGCGCGCACCTCCATGGAGCTGTCGCTGCGCTGGGCCAAGCGTTCCAAGGTCGCCCATGGCGAGAACACTGCGGCGCTGTTCGGTATCGTTCAGGGCGGCATGCATGAAAACCTGCGCATGCGTTCGCTGGAAGGCTTGAACGAACTTGATTTCGACGGCCTGGCCATCGGCGGCCTGTCGGTGGGCGAGCCCAAGCACGAAATGATCAAGGTGCTCGATTACCTGCCGGGTCGCATGCCCGCTGAAAAACCTCGTTACCTTATGGGGGTAGGCAAGCCGGAAGACCTCGTTGAAGGTGTGCGCCGCGGAGTCGACATGTTTGACTGCGTCATGCCTACGCGCAACGCTCGCAACGGTCATCTGTTCATCGACACCGGTGTGCTGAAGATTCGTAACGCGTTTCATCGCCACGATGATTCGCCGCTGGATCCTTCTTGCGATTGCTACACCTGCAAGAACTTCTCCCGCGCTTATCTGCATCATCTGGACAAGTGCGGCGAAATGCTGGGAAGCATGCTCAATACGATCCACAATTTGCGGCATTACCAGCTGCTTATGGCTGGTTTGCGCGAGGCTATTCAACAAGGTACATTGGCCGCCTTTGTCGACTTGTTCTATGCCAAACGCGGGCTTCCCGTGCCGCCGCTGGACTGAATGACAGCCGGTCTTACCGCTTCTTATTATTAAAATTATGCAACTGGAGTGTTAAATGAGCTTTTTCATTTCCAACGCCATGGCCGACGCGGCCGCCCCTGCTGCTGCAGGCCCCGCGGGTTCGGGCTTTGAGTGGATCTTCCTGGTCGGCTTTCTGGTCATCTTCTACCTGATGATCTGGCGCCCACAGGCCAAACGTGCCAAAGAGCAGAAGAACTTGCTGGGCAACTTGCAGAAGGGCGACGAAGTCGTTACTTCCGGCGGTATCGCCGGCAAGATCAACAAAGTGACCGACGACTTCGTCGTGATCGAAGTGTCGGACACCGTAGAACTGAAAATCCAGAAGGGCGCGATCGCTGCCACCCTGCCTAAAGGCACTCTGAAAGCCATCTGATTCCAGTTTTTTACCAATCGACGGGGCGCGCAAGGCGCCCCGCGTTCTAAGCAGGCGGCGTGATGTTGAACAAATACCCTCTGTGGAAATACATCCTGATCCTGGCAGTGCTGGCGATCGGCTTTATTTATTCCGCACCCAATCTCTACCCTGACGACCCGGCCATTCAGGTCAGCGGCACCAGCACGGCGCTGCAGGTCAATCAGGCGGATCTGGATCGCGTAAGCAAAGCGCTTACCGATGCCGGTATCGCGGTCAAGGGCGCGTCTCTGGCCGAGAATGGCAAGGGCGGTTTGTTGCGTCTGACCAAACAGGAAGACCAGCTGCCCGCCAAGGATGTCGCACGCAAGGCGCTGGGCGACGACTATGTCGTGGCGTTGAACCTCGCACAGACCACGCCCAAGTGGCTGCGCAACCTGGGTGCAAGCCCGATGAAACTGGGTCTGGACCTGTCCGGTGGTGTGCACTTCCTGTTGGAAGTGGACATGGACAAGGCCCTGAGCGCTCGTCTGAATGTCTACGAAGGCGAAGTGAAGAGCCTGCTGCGCAAGGAAAAACTGCGTTATCGCAGCCTGCCGCAGGATGGCAACGCCATTCAGCTGGGTTTCAGTGACACCGATTCGCGCGAACAGGCCCGTGCCCTGATCCGCAAGGACTACACCGATTTCGATATCACCACGACCGACCGTGGTGAGATGCCGATCCTGCGTCTGGCCATGACTCAGGCCAAGATCGCCGAGATCCGCGAATACTCCATCAAGCAAAACTTGACCACAGTACGTAACAGGGTCAACGAACTGGGCGTGGCCGAGCCGCTGGTTCAGCGCCAGGGGGCCAACCGCATCGTGGTCGAGCTGCCAGGCGTGCAGGACACTGCAGAAGCCAAGCGTATTCTCGGCAAGACCGCCAACCTTGAGTTCCGTCTGGGTGCAGGCCCGGATGACACCAAGGCCACCACCGAGATGTTCGAGTTCCGTGAAGGCGGTCGCCCAGCGGCAGCGGTTGAGCGTGGCCTGATCATCACCGGTGACCAGGTGACCGACGCCAAGGCCGGTTTTGACGAGCACGGCCGCCCACAGGTGAACATCAAGCTCGATGGTCACGGTGGCGATCTGATGAGCCGCGCCACCCGCGCCAACGTCGGTCGCAGCATGGCGGTGATCTTCATCGAACAGCGCCCTGTTACCACTTACGTGAAGCAGACGGTCGGCGGCGTCGAGAAAGACGTGCCGGTGCAGACCTTCAAGGAAGACAAGAAGATCATCAGCCTGGCGACCATTCAGTCGCCACTGGGCAGTCAGTTCCGCATCACCGGCCTGAACGGCCAGGGTGAGTCGTCCGAACTCGCGCTGCTGCTGCGTGCCGGTGGTCTGGCCGCGCCGATGTACTTCGCTGAAGAGCGCACCATTGGCCCGAGCCTGGGTGCCGACAACATCACCAAGGGTGTTGATGCATCCCTGTGGGGCATGCTGTTCGTGTCGATCTTCATCATTGTCATCTACCGCTTCTTCGGTCTGATCGCAACCGTCGCACTGGCCTTCAACATGGTCATGCTGTTGGCGTTGATGTCGATTCTGGGCGCCACACTGACCCTGCCGGGTATCGCCGGTATCGTCTTGACGATGGGTATGGCGGTGGACGCGAACGTGCTGATCTTCTCGCGGATTCGTGAGGAACTGGCCAATGGCATGAGCGTGCAGCGTGCGATCAACGAAGGTTTTGATCGCGCCTACACCGCGATTCTCGACGCCAACCTGACCTCGTTGCTGGTCGGCGGCATTCTCTACGCCATGGGCACCGGCCCGGTCAAAGGCTTCGCCGTGACCATGTCCCTCGGTATCTTTACCTCGATGTTCACAGCCATCATGGTGACCCGCGCAATGGTCAACCTGATTTATGGCGGCCGTGACTTCAAGAAGCTGTGGATTTAAGGGGCTGCCATGAAACGTACGATCAACTTCATGGGCGTGCGCAACGTTGCGTTCGCCTTCACGATGTTCCTTACCGTTCTGGCGTTGTTCAGCTGGTTCCACAAAGGGCTCAATTTCGGTCTGGATTTCACCGGCGGTACGCTGATCGAGCTGACTTACGAGCGCCCTGCCGATCTTGGCAAGGTGCGCGACGAGCTGGCCGCTTCCGGCTATCACGAGGCGATCGTGCAGAGTTTCGGTGCAACCACCGACCTGCTCGTGCGCATGCCGGGTGAAGACCCGCAGTTGGGTGCCCAGGTGGCGGAGGCGCTGCGCAAGACCGGTGCTGACAACCCTGTAACCGTCAAGCGCGTCGAGTTCGTCGGCCCGCAGGTCGGTGAAGAACTGCGCGACCAGGGCGGCATCGGCATGTTGCTGGCGCTGGGCGGCGTTCTGATCTACCTGGCTTTCCGCTTCCAGTGGAAGTTCGCCGTGGGTGCGATCATTTCGCTGATCCACGATGTGGTGGTGACGATGGGTATCCTGTCGTTCTTCCAGATCACCTTCGACCTGACGGTGTTGGCTGCGGTGCTGGCGATCATCGGTTACTCGCTCAACGACACCATCGTCGTGTTCGACCGGGTGCGTGAGAACTTCCGTCTGCTGCGCAAGGCCTCGTTGATCGAGAACATCAACATCTCGACCACCCAGACGCTGCTGCGGACCATGGCCACCTCGATCTCCACACTGCTGGCGATCGGCGCGCTGTGGATCTTTGGCGGTGACAGCCTGCACGGTTTCTCCGTGGCACTGTTCATCGGTGTCATGGCCGGTACCTACTCGTCGATCTACATCGCCAACGTGGTGCTGATCTGGCTGAACCTGCGTACCGAAGACCTGCTGCCACCGGTGACTGCCGAGAAGGTTGACGATCGTCCATAACAATCAGGCCTGACCGGTCATCATGGAAAAGGGCGCGAGTGTGAACTCGCGCCTTTTTTTGTGCTCCAAGGCTGGGAGTAGCGCGAGCGATCGCGCTGAATATGGTCAGGAGGTTCACGTGAACAAGTCGTTGCTCGTTGGTGCGGTATTGGGTGCTGTCGGTGTCACCGCCGGTGGTGCTTTGGCCACCTACAGCCTCGTAAAAAACAACGGTCCGGAGTACGCCGACGTACTCGCCGTCGAGCCTGTCAAAGAACAGATCAAGACCCCGCGTCAGGTGTGCAAGGACGTGGCAG
>CAURWS010000450.1:0-4267 GCA_963528485.1 uncultured Pseudomonas sp.
GCCTGTATCACCGTCATTACTGGGAATTGCCGGTCAAGGAGGGAAACGTGATCCTCATGATCCCGGCCGATCTGGACCAGGCGCTGGACATCGACGCCCTGACTGCGCGCGCCGAGGCCCTTGCGCCGCAGCTGGGTTACTCGCTGCTGTCGCTGATCAAGACGGTTCGCCCGGCCACCTGAGCCAAGCCCTCACTGCCCGGTGAAATGCCCCGGCCTGCGCTCGATCAGCGCGCGCAGGCCCTCTTTGGCATCCTCGCTGGACATCACCTGACGCACCTGCGCCAGCAGCTGTTTCGCCGCCACTTCCTCGCCGTCGCGCACTGCCTGCCTTGCCGAGGCCAGGGTGGGCCGCACTCCCAAGTGCGCGCGCTCGGCGTTCCGGCCCGCCAGATGCAGAGCGCAAGGCAGCAGGTCTTCATGGGCCATGACTTCCTGCACCAGCCCCATGCGCAGCGCCTCGTGGGCGTCGAACTCATCGCCCGTCAGCAGCCAGCGCATTGCATTGCCCCAGCCGGCAATCTGGTGCATGCGCAAGGTCGCGCCGCCAAAGGCGAACAGCCCGCGCTGCACTTCGATCTGGGAAAAGCGCGCGTTGCTCGCGCACAGGTTGATGTCGGCGGCCAGCATCAGCTCGATGCCCAGGGTCAGGCAGTAGCCCTGAGCCGCGACGATCACAGGCTTGGTGACCCTGGGTCCGGCGAAAACGCCCCAGGGGTCATAACCGCCTTCGGGCAATTGCCAGCCGTTGACCAGCGTG
Source organism: uncultured Pseudomonas sp. (assembly GCA_963528485.1). Taxonomy (GTDB): domain Bacteria; phylum Pseudomonadota; class Gammaproteobacteria; order Pseudomonadales; family Pseudomonadaceae; genus Aquipseudomonas. Next base: position 760 of record CAURWS010000450.1, read on the forward strand.
GGGCCGGTGTCGGCCAGGTCCAGCCCGCCGGTGAAATGCTCGCCATGGGCGAACACCACCGCCACCCGCGCCTGATCATTACGTTCGAATTCGCCATAGGCCAGGCTGAGCTGATTGAGCATGGCCATGTTAAAGGCATTGCGCTTGGCCACGCGGTCCAGTCCGATGAGCATGATGGGGCCGCGCTGTTCCCGGGTGACCTGGCCTTCGTTCGGTGAGGTCATGTCGATATTCCTGCTGCAGAGTAGGAGAGGAGGGTGGGCTGCCTGACTGATGAGGTGAATCGTTTAAGCCCCCGCCGCCAGTAATACCGGGCTCTAAAAAAATAGACACTGACACAGGTTTGCGCAAAGCCTGTGACAGTTGGACGCAACGGCTTCATTGTGTGAAAAAAATACTCACTTTTTTTGGCAATTCCGGTATAGTGCGCGCCGGCCTTTCATAGGGCCGTCGTCATGGCATGGGTTTGCGAAGCCTTTCTTCGTAGACCGGTTCTCATACGAACTATCCTTGACGATCCATTCATCAATACGTTTTCGCAAATCCCCGCCGACAAAGCAGCCAGGGTGACCTCAGGGTCTTACACGGCACGCGCAGCTTTGAAGCATGGGTCTTTGCGGATGCACTCAGAGGCAGACCCATGACCCAGGAAACCGGCGGCTTCGCCGCTCTTGACCTTCACCCGAATATTGTTGCAGCCGTTATCGCTACCGGCTACGAAGAGCCTTCGGCCATTCAGCAGCAATCGATCCCGATTATCCTTGCCGGTCACGACATGATCGGTCAGGCGCAGACAGGTACCGGTAAAACCGCGGCCTTCGCACTGCCTATCCTGAACCGCATCGACCCGGCAAAACGCGAGCCGCAAGCGCTGATCCTCGCGCCGACTCGTGAGCTGGCCCTGCAAGTGGCCACCGCGTTCGAAACCTACGCCAAGCAAATGCCAGGCGTCACTGTTGTGGCTGTCTACGGCGGTGCGCCGATGGGCCCACAGCTCAAAGCCATCCGCAATGGCGCTCAGATCGTCGTCGCTACCCCAGGCCGCCTGTGCGACCACCTGCGTCGTGACGAAAAAGTCCTGGCCACCGTGAACCACCTGGTGCTGGACGAAGCTGACGAAATGCTCAAGCTGGGCTTTATGGATGACCTGGAAGTCATCTTCAACGCCATGCCTGAAACCCGTCAGACCGTACTGTTCTCGGCGACCCTGCCGCAGTCGATCCGCGCGATCGCCGAGCGTCACCTGAAAGATCCGAAACACGTCAAGATCCAGAGCAAGACCCAGACCGTTACCGCGATCGAGCAGGCTCACCTGCTGGTTCACGCTGACCAGAAGACCTCTGCCGTTCTGAGCCTGCTGGAAGTCGAAGATTTCGACGCCCTGATCATGTTCGTACGCACCAAGCAAGCCACTCTGGATCTGGCCAGCGCCCTGGAAGCCAAAGGCTACAAGGCCGCTGCGCTGAACGGCGACATCGCCCAGAACCAGCGTGAGCGCGTCATCGACTCGCTCAAAGATGGCCGTCTGGACATCGTTGTCGCGACCGACGTTGCTGCCCGTGGTCTGGACGTTCCGCGTATCACTCACGTGTTCAACGTCGACATGCCGTACGACCCGGAGTCCTACGTTCACCGTATCGGCCGTACCGGTCGTGCCGGTCGCGAAGGCCGTGCGCTGCTGCTGGTGACTCCACGTGAGCGCCGCATGCTGCAAGTGATCGAGCGTGTAACCGGTCAGAAGGTTGCCGAAGTTCGCCTGCCGGACTCGCAAGCCGTCCTCGACGCCCGCATCAAGAAGCTGACCAACAGCCTCGCGCCGCTGGTGGCTGACGCCGAAGCAAGCCATGGTGAACTGCTGGATCGTCTGACTGCCGACATCGGTTGCAGCCCGCGTGCCCTGGCCGCAGCCCTGCTGCGCAAGGCCACCAACGGTCAGGCGCTGAACCTGGCAGCCATCGAGAAAGAGCGTCCACTGGTGCCGAACAACGCGCCACGTGGTGATCGCGCCGATCGTCCATCGGGCGACCGTCCTGATCGGGGTGACCGCGAGCGTCGTGCGCCAATGCCGCTGGGCGAAGGCCGCGCTCGTTGCCGTACCGCGCTGGGCGCGCGTGACGGCATCGCTGCCAAGAACCTGCTGGGCGCCATCCTCAACGAAGGCGGTCTGGCCCGTGAAGCGATCGGTCGCATCCAGGTGCGTGACAGCTTCAGCCTCGTCGAGCTGCCGGAGGATGGCCTCGAGCGTCTGCTGGCCAAGCTGAAAGACACCCGCGTTGCCGGCAAGCAGCTGAAACTGCGTCGCTATCGCGAAGACTGATTGGCGTTGAGCTAATCGTCTGAACAAAAAAATCCCCGACTGGTTCGGGGATTTTTTTTGGCTGTCCATGATCAGCCGAACATCTGCCTGGCTGATATGTTGCTTCTGCCGAACAGGCGTAGGAGCGCGCGGAATTACCCAAACCGGTAAATATCCATCCCCAACGCGCCCATGGTGAAGCCCTGGTGCGCGATGCTGAATTCACCTCCTGCCCCCCGTGCGAAATACAGCGGCAGCAGGTGCTCGTCGCTCGGGTGATTGCGTACCGCGTTGGGCGCCTGGCGGCGGTAGTCGTGCAGGGCGGCTTCATCGTTGGCTGCCAGCCTTTCCACCATCCAGTCACGAAACACCCGCGCCCAGGGCTCAACGCTTTCCGGGCCTGCGTGCCAGTCCAGCTCGCGCAGGTTGTGCGTGATGCTGCCTGAGCCGATCACCAATACTTCTTCCTCGCGCAGGCTGTTCAGCGCCTGGCCAACGCGGGTCTGCAGTTCAGGACCCATGCGGGTGGGCAGCGACACCTGCACGACCGGGATGTCCGCCTGTGGGTACATCAACGACAGCGGCACCCAGACGCCATGGTCGAACGGGCGGCGGCTGTCCATGCGCGCAGGCAGGTCGGCGGCAGCGAGCAGCTCCATCACGTGACGGGTCATGTCGGGAAGGCCCGGGGCCGGGTATTGCACGGCGAACAGCGCAGAGGGGAAGCCGCCGAAGTCGTGCCAGGTTTCCGGTTGCGGGTTGCCATTGACCAGCAGCTCGTTGCTTTCCCAGTGGGCGGAAACGATCACGATGGCCTTGGGCCTGGGCAGTTCGGCGGCCAGGCGCTGCAACGCCGGGCCACTCTCGCCGGGTTCCAGAGCAAGCATTGGTGAGCCATGAGAAATGAACAGGCTGGGGAGCATGTCGGGCGTCCTGAGCGTATAAGATAGGGGCCATGATCAGGCAGATCTTTGATCTAAATCTAATATAAGTTTTAGCGCCGTTTGATCGAAATATCAGGAGCATTTATGGAGCCGCAGTTTTGGCATGAGCGCTGGGCGATCAATCAGATTGGCTTCAATCAGTCAGAGGTGAATCCTTATCTTGTAAAACTGTGGCCCGAGCTGAACGTGAAGCCCGGCGAGCGGGTGCTGGTCCCGCTGTGTGGAAAGACCATCGACATCAACTGGCTGGCCGATCAAGGGCTGCAGG